>QNYP01000089.1 GCA_003978675.1 Hydrogenothermus sp. | reverse complement strand
TCAGACAAAATAGAGTCTTCATCCTCTATTATTATCATACTGCCCTTAAAAACAGCAGAGGATAATTTTTCTTCTATTTTATTGTATATACTGGATATATCTGTTTCATTTTTTATCTTTATAATTAAAGCAGGAACCGTTATACCTTTAATTTCTATACTCAAACTGTATTCTCTCAGCATATCCAATAAAATAGAAGAAAAATTATCCTCTGCTGTTTTTAAGGGCAGTATGATAATAATAGAGGATGAAGACTCTATTTTGTCTGAAGACCAAAAGAAAGCTCTTGAAGAACTTATAAAAAAACATAACTCGAAAATTCTTGGATACAAGGAACCTAAAAAAGAAAAATCTTCACAAAAAGATATACTTCCAGATATAAAGGAAAAAAAACCTCTAAAAGTTGTAAATAAAACAATTAGAAGTGGTCAAAGCATAGAATATGATGGAGATGTTCTAATTATTGGAGATGTTAACCCTGATGCTTATGTTATAGCTTCTGGAAATATTATTGTTATGGGAACTTTAAGAGGTATAGCACACGCTGGAGCAAATGGAGATGAAACTGCCTCTATAATGGCTTTGAAACTAATGCCTCAGCAACTTAGAATTGCAAGCCTATATACAAGATCTCCAGATGAAATTGAGGAACCAGATAAACCTGAAAGGGCATATATAGAAGATGGGAAAATATATATTGAAGAGTTAACATAAAAATTAAACTTTGAGGAGAAAAAATGGCAAGAGTAATAGTAGTTACATCAGGTAAAGGGGGTGTTGGTAAAACAACTGTTACTGCAAACTTATCAGTAGCCCTTGCTAAAATGGGCAAGAAAGTTTTAGCAATTGATGCAGATATAGGTCTTAGAAATCTGGATATGATTTTAGGTGTAGAAAATAGAATTATTTACGACATTGTTAGTGTTGTTGAAGGAATAGTTCCCCCAGAAAAAGCATTTGTAAAAGATAAAAGGGGACTTCCATTGTTCTTACTTCCAGCATCACAAACTAAAGATAAAGATGCAGTAAAACCAGAACAATTAAAAGAAATCGTTAATGAAGTCAAAGAAAAATTTGACTATATACTTATAGATTCTCCAGCTGGTATAGAAAGTGGTTTTAAAACGGCAGCAACCCCTGCAGATGAAGCATTGGTAGTGACTAATCCGGAAGTTTCTGCGGTCAGAGATGCAGATAGAATAATAGGGTTTTTGGAAAATATGGATAAGAGAAGTATAAGGCTTGTGGTTAATCGTATAAAACCACAACTTGTAAAAAAAGGAGAAATGCTTTCTGTAGGAGATGTAGAAGAAGTTTTAAAAATACCAAGAATTGGTATTATTCCTGATGAAGAGAAAATGGTTGATTTTACAAACAGAGGAGAACCAATAGTCTTACATAAAGATAAATATAAATCTGGTAGGGCTCTCTGGAATCTGGCAAGGAGAGTAGACGGAGAAGATGTTCCATTTGATGAACTTGAAGAAAAGAAAGGAATTCTTGGCTGGTTATTTGGAGGTAAATAATGGGATTGTTTGATTTTTTCAAAAGAGAATCTTCTTCACAAGTAGCAAAAAGAAGATTACAGATGGTTTTGGAATATGAAAGGAAAGGGTTGCCTCCAAACTTTGCAGAACTGCTTCAACAAGATTTAAGAGGAGTTTTTTCTAAGTATCCGCAGTTTGATGCTAACAACGTAGAGGTGGAAATTAGACAGGAAAATGGAAAAGAGCAACTCTGGATAAGTATTCCTTTTAAGGATTAGGCAGTCTCATGGAAAAGCTTATTGTGGCACTTCCAAAGGGTAGACTTTTTGACCAAACCGTAAACCTATTTAAGCTTTCAGGTATTTTGGATGAAGAAGTTAAACCAGAAAGCAGAAAGCTAGTTGTAGAAAGTAAAGATTTTAAATTTTTACTTGTTAGAGCAAAAGATGTTCCTACTTATGTTGAGTATGGAGTAGCAGATATTGGTGTTGCAGGTGATGATGTTTTACTTGAAACAAATCCTGATGTTTACAAACCTGTGGATTTAAAAATTGGAGCTTGTAGAATTGTTGTTGCAGGGCTTCCTGAAAGTAAGGAAATCTATAATTCAAACCCATCTCATTTAAAGATTGCCACAAAATACCCAAAAATTGCAGAAAGTTTTTTTAAAGAAAAAGGAATAAATACAACAATAATAGAGCTTTACGGTTCAATAGAACTTGCACCAATTTTAGGACTTTCTCAATTTATTGTGGATATTGTAGAAACCGGAACTACTTTAAGGGAAAATGGACTTGTTGTTATTGATAATATAAGACATTCTTCTGCAAAACTTATAATAAACAGAATTAGTTATAAAACAAAAAATGAAAAAATCTTACAGATAATTCAAAAATTAAGACAGGTAGTGGGATAAAATGGAAACTCTAAGGATGAAAGCAATAATTCTATCAGCAGGCAAGGGAACTAGATTTAAATCTGAAAAACCAAAGGTTTTGCATAAACTTCTAGGAAAACCTATGATTTTTTATGTTAAAGAGGCTGTTAAGTGGATAAAACCAGAAGAAGTTATTTTTGTTGTTGGGCATAAAAAAGAGGATGTAATAAAAGAGATTAACTGTAAAAGTTGTAAATTTGCGGTTCAAGAAAAGCAATTAGGAACAGGAGATGCTGTAAAATCTTCTTTAGAATACTGGAAAGATTTTGATGGCTATTTGCTAATCATAAACGGAGATACGCCATTAATAAAAGGGCAAACTTTAAAAGATGCTGTCAATTATCTAAATGCTCTTATAAACTACGAAGGAAGACAAATTAATGATAAAAATTACCAAAATAAAAATATTGCTGGGCTTGTTTTAACTGCAAAATTAGATAATCCTTATGGATACGGAAGAATAATAAAAGGGAAAGCTGGGGTTATTGATAAAATTGTTGAAGAAAAGGATGCATCACCTCTAGAAAAACAAATAAACGAAGTAAATTCTGGAATATACTTAATTTATGCACCATTTTTAAAAGAAGCTTTAAATAAATTAACTTCAAATAATAAACAAAATGAGTATTATCTAACAGATGTGATAGAAATTTTGAAAAATGAAGGTAAATATTTCTATAGTTTTGATGTTGGAGATTTTACACAGATTCTTGGCGTAAATGATAGATGGGAGCTTTCCAAAGCTGAAAAAATTCTAAAAACTCAATTTTTATACTTTTGGGCTGTAAATGGAGCAACTATACACAATCCAGATACAGTTTGGATAGATTTTGATGTTTCTTTAGATAAAGATGTAGAAATTTACCAAGGGGTATCTTTAAGAGGAGAAACAGAGGTTTTAGAAGGAAGTGTAATTTATGAAAATTGTGTAATTATCAACTCAAAAATTGGTAAAAATGTAAAAATTTATCCAAATACAGTTATAGAAAACTCAGTTATACAGGATAATGCAGAGATTGGACCTTTCGCAAGAATTAGGAATAATACAGTGATTGGCGAAAACTGTAGTATTGGTAATTTTGTTGAAGTTAAAAACTCACAAATTGGCAGTAGAACAAATGCAAAACATTTAACATATCTAGGTGATGCAGAAATTGGAAAAAATGTAAATATAGGAGCTGGAACTATTACTTGTAATTATGATGGAGTTAACAAGCATAAAACTATAATTAAAGATGGAGCATTTATTGGAAGCGATACAATGCTTGTTGCACCTATTACAATTGGAGAAAATGCTTATACAGGTTCAGGTTCAGTTATCACAAAAGATATTCCTGATAATGCTTTAGCTGTAGAAAGAGCAAAATTAAAAATTTTAGAAAATTACGCAAATAGAAAAAAGGAGAAGAAGGAAAAAAATGAAAGTTGTTAGGTATGTATTTATGTTTTTATTGTTTTTTGGGCTGGTTTTAGCAAAAGAGGAAAATTTAAAGCTTTTAGATAAAGTTGCAATAATTGTTAATGGAGATCCTATATTAAAATCTGAAATAGATTTGGCTTCAAAGTGGTTTGGAATAAATGATAAAAAGAAAGTAGCAGAAAAATTAATAGACCAGATACTTATATATCAAGAAGCAAGAAAGCATAATATTAGGGTTTTACCTCAGGAAGTAGAGCAGGCAATTTTAAGACTTGCCATTGCAAATGGTATGAAATCAGTTGATGAGTTTAAAGAATTTATTAGAAAACAAGGATTTGCATACTCGGAATTTACAGACCTTATAAAAAGAGAAATTATGGTAGGAAGATATATGCAGTTCATTTTAAAACCTAAAGTTTTACAAAATATAAAAGAAGCAAAAGAGGAGAAATATAGAGAAGTTTACATTCTTTACTTAGATAAAAATTCTCCTGATTTTGAGAATATTTATAAAAAATTAAAGCAAAAACTAAATCCTAAAAACTTCACAGAATTTGCAAAAAAGTATTCTCAAGACCCTATAACAAAAGACAAAGGTGGATATTTAGGTAAAGTTAAAAAAGGTGAATTATTAAAATTATTAGATGAAAAAGTTTGGAGTATGAAACCAAAAACAGTTTCTGAGGTGAAAACAGATAAAGGAATTTATTTTGTATTTGTAAAATCTGAAGATAAAAAATTAATACCAAAGGATATAGACCAGAAGACCTTACTAAAAAAATTAGATGAGGCATTAAAACTTGAAATAAAAAAACTTAGAGAAAAGGCAGTTATACAATACCTAGATAAAAGCTTAGAGGGATAGATAATGGTTAAGGAAATCTTAAATAAACTAACTAATTTTGAAAATTTAGCTGAAGAAGAAGTAAAAAATCTATTTAATCTAATAATGGAAGGAAAATTAACAGATACACAAATTGGAGCAATTTTAACTGCTCTTAAAATGAAAGGAGAAACTATAGAAGAAATCACTGCAGCAGCAAATGTTATGAGACAAAAGGCAGTAAAAGTACCTGTTAAAGATAAATCTAAACTGGTTGATACCTGTGGCACAGGTGGAGATAAGGTTAATACATTTAATGTTTCTACAATTTCTGCATTTGTTGTTGCAGGAGCAGGAGCAAAAGTTGCGAAACATGGAAACCGTTCTGTTTCTTCTAAATGTGGAAGTGCAGATATAATGCAAGCTCTTGGAGTTAATATAGAAATGCCACCAGAAATTGCGTCAAAGGCTTTAGAAGAAGTTGGTATTGCATTTTTATTTGCGCCAATTTACCATCCTGCAATGAAAAATGTAATAAAACAAAGAAGAGAGCTTGGAATAAGGACAATTTTTAATATACTGGGACCCTTATCTAATCCTGCAGAGGCTAAGTATCAATTAATGGGAGTGTTTAGTGAAAAACTTGTAGAGCCTTTAGCTAAAGTTTTGTCCAACCTTGGTATAGAAAGAGGATTTGTAGTTCATGGACTTGAAGGTTTAGATGAGGTTTCTATTACAACAAAAACATTTGTAGCAGAGATAAATAATGGTGAAATATCAACTTACTATGTAGAACCTGAAGACTTTGGTCTAAGAAAGGCAAATCTATCGGATATAGAAGGAGGAGATTTAGAGTGTAATTTAGATATTGCACTTAAAATTTTAAAAGGAGAAGATAAGGGAGTAAAAGCAGATTTTGTTGCATTAAACTCTGGGTTTGCTTTAAAAGCAAGTGGTATTGTTGATACAATAAAAGAGGGTGTAGAACTCGCAAAAGAGACTATTTATTCTAGAAAAGCTTATGAGGTTTTGGAAAAATTAAAAAATTTGAATACATAAAGGAGAGGTGGAAAATATGGAATGTAAACCGCTAAAAGGAAAACTCGCATTTATTACTGGTTCAAGTAGAGGAATAGGAAGAGCTATTGCTTTAAAACTTGCTGATATGGGTGCAGATGTAATTGTTAATTATTACAAAAATAAAGAAAAGGCAGAAGAAGTTGTAAGAGAAATTGAAGCAAAAGGCCAAAAGGGATATGCAATACAGGCAGACTTTGGGAAAAAAGAAGATATAGATAGAGCTTTTGATGAAATTAAAGAAAAGTTTGGATATCTTGATATTTTTGTAAGTAATGCAGTTGCGTCAGGTAGAGAAGTAGTTGGAGGATTTGCTCCATTTTTAAGATTAAAGGAAAGAGGAACAAAAAGAATTTATGACATTACAGTATTTGGTTTTATATGGTCTGTCCAAAAGGCAGTTCCATTGATGGAAGGACGAGAAGGAAAAATAGTAGCAATTTCATCAACAGGAACCAAAGATTATATGCCTAATTATGCAATTCATGGCTCTGCTAAATCTGCATTAGAGGCATTAGTTAGATATGCAGCAGTGGAGCTTGGAGAAAAAGGTATCAATGTAAACACAGTATCAGGAGGACCAATAGATACGGAAGCTATTCAACTATTCCCTAACTACGAGGAAGTTAAAGAAGGGACTATAAAACTAACTCCACTTGGTAGAATGGGAATGCCTGAAGATATAGCAGGGGTAGTTGGATTTTTATGTACAGATGATGCTAAATGGATACAGGGGCAAACAATAGTTGTAGATGGAGGATTATCTTTAGTTAGAGGTGGAAAATAATATTGACAAAAGACAAAATTTCCATATATAATATTAATCCAATTTGATGGTGTTCCCGAGTAGCTCAGCTGGCAGAGCAGGCGGCTGTTAACCGCCGGGTCGGGGGTTCGAATCCCTCCTCGGGAGCCATTTATTTTAAATAAATAATAGAGAAAGGAAGTATCAGCCTCAATCTAAAAACCTTCCAAAAATTTTCAGTTGTTCTGATATTTCCTCTCTTTACATATTAAAGGAGGACTTTTATGTTAACATTTTCAGAATTACCTATTTCAAAGCAGGTATTAAATTCAATTTCAAAAATGGGATATACAAATCCCACAGAAATTCAAGAGAAAGCAATCCCTGTTGCTTTAGAAGGTAAAGATATTATTGCCCAAGCACAGACAGGAACAGGGAAAACAGCAGCTTTTGGTATACCACTTATTGAAAAAGTAAATCCAAAAGCAAGAAAAATTCAAGCTCTTGTTTTAGTTCCAACTAGAGAGTTAGCTATTCAGGTTGCTAAAGAACTTAAAGATATTGGAAGAAACAAAAGGGTTTTTGTGTTATCTGTTTATGGTGGTAAATCTATACAACATCAAATTAAATTCCTTAAAAAAGGTAATGATGTTATTGTTGTTGGAACACCAGGAAGAGTAAAAGACTTAATAGAGAGAGGTTTCCTTAAACTAGATAGTGTTGATATGTTTGTTTTAGATGAAGCAGATAGAATGCTTGATATGGGATTTATAGAAGATATCGAATTTATTATGTCTAATCTTCCAAAAAGTAAACAAACATTACTATTTTCTGCTACTATGCCTAAAGAAATTTTAAATCTTGCAGAGAAGTTTTTAAAGGAAAATTATAGCTTCTTAAAGGTTCTTCCAGAGAAGATAACAGTTGAAAGAATTAAACAAAAAGCTTATAGAGTTGATAGTAATAAAAAACTTGATACTTTCATCAAAATTTTAAGTGAAACCTTAGATGGTAAAGCTATTGTTTTTACAAAAACAAAGAAAATGGCAGATGAACTTGCTAGAAAATTAAGAGATAGTAGTTTTAATGCGGATGCTATCCATGGAGATTTTTCCCAAGCTAAAAGAGAAAAAGTTTTAAGAGCTTTCAGAGAGGGAAAACTTGAAATTCTTGTTGCAACAGATGTTGCAGCTAGAGGGCTTGATATAAAAAATGTAAAAGTTGTTTACAACTTTGATTTACCAAATGATACAGAAAGTTATGTTCACAGAGTAGGAAGAACAGGTAGAGCTGGGAAAGAGGGACTTGCAATTTCATTTTTCATACCAAATGAGGATGTTTTTTTTAGGAGAATTTTAAAAACAACAAAAGCTCCTATAGAGCTAATAAATCTTTCTTCAAATCCTTTTAAAAGGCAAAAAACTAATAATAAAAGAAGATTTTTGAGAGTTTAATAAAAAAGGGGAAATGTTTCCCCTTTTATAATTAAGTATTTTCTAAAAGCTTTTCTAATTCCTGGACAACTTTTTCAACATGTCCTTTTGCTTTTACATTTCTCCATTTTTTAACAATAGTTCCATCAGGAGCAATTATATATGTAGAACGAATAACTCCCACTGTTGTTTTTCCATACATTTTCTTTTCACCATAAGCATCGTAGCTTTGTAAAACTTTTTTATCCTTATCTGATAGTAAGTAAAAATTTAGATTATATTTTTCTTTAAACTTTTTATGGCTTTCTATGCTGTCAGGGCTTACTCCGACAACAACTGCTTTATTTGTTAGAATGTTCATATTGTCTCTAAAGTCGCAAGCTTCGGTTGTGCAACCAGGGGTATTATCTTTTGGATAAAAATATAAAATCAAATATTTGCCTTCAGATAGTAAATCTTTTAAACATACTTCTTTTTCTTCTCCTTCTGGAGTTAACGCTGGTAGACAAAAATCCGGTGCCTTTTGTCCTTCTTCTATTAGCATAGTTTTCTCCTTTCTTAGGTAATTTATAAAACTATTTTACTTGTATCTTTTTAATAATTCATCCTGTATATCTTCCAATTTAACTCCAGAATCAACAAGTGCAACTATTAAATGAAAAAGTAAATCTGCAGTTTCATAAATAATTTCGTCTTTATCTTTGTTCTTCAAAGCTATAACTGTTTCTATTGCTTCCTCACCAACTTTTTGAATTATTTTATCGGACCCTTTTTCAAAAAGCTTTGATACATAAGAACCTTCAGGTTTACTTTCTTTCCTTTCTAAAATTTTATTGTATAAAGAATGAAAGATTTCATAAGCATCTGGTTTTTTTGTTTCTTTAAAATCCAAATCTTTGTAAAAACAACTTTCCTTTCCTGTGTGGCAAGCTACATTGTAATCTTTTACTAAGTAAAGGATGCTATCTCCATCACAGTCTATTTTAACTTTGACAACTTTTTGCTTATTACCAGAAGTTTCTCCTTTTACCCATATTGAATTTCTTGAGCGAGAAAAATAAGTTGCATACCCTGTTTCTATTGTTTTTTTTATAGCTTCTTCATTAGCATACGCTTGCATTAAAACCTTTCCAGAATAAAAACTTTGACTTATTACAGGAACAAGGCCATTTTCATCGAATTTTATTTTAGATAAGTCTATCAATTGGATACTCCAATATATTGATTATATTATTATTATATCAATTTTAATATCTTAATCTTGTTATATAATTAATAAAAAAACAATTATTTAAGAGGAAGACAATGGATAAATACAACCAAATTTTAAGAGAGCTTATAACAAACACAGGAGCGGAAGGAGCAGTCCTTGTAAGTCCAGATGGTTTGGCTATATCTTCTACATTTTCTGACACATACGACGAAGATAGAGCTGCAGCAATGGCAGCAGCTATTTTATCTTTAGCAGAAAGAGTATCCCATGAGTTAAATAAGGGAGATTTACAGGAGGTATATGTAAAAGGAAAAGACGGTTATGTTTTATTTAAAGGAATATCTGATATTGCTGTCCTTGCAGTTTTGACAAAATCAAATGTTAAACTTGGTTTACTTTTGATGGAAAGCCAGAGAATTGTCCAAAAAATTTTAAAAGAAGCCACAACTGAAGCTGTTGTATAGTATATGTATAGTATAGGGAGGAAAAGCCTCCCTTTTAAGCGTTAAACAGTTTCCTTTTTAAAACTTTACTCATTTTATATTGAACAGTTTTTCTACCATCTACATATATTTTTTTCCCTGTTTTTGGATTTCTAGCAACTTTTGGTTTCTTATACTTAACCTTAAAAGTTCCTAATCCTCTAATTTCAACCCTTCCTTTTGTTTGTAGTGCTTCAATCATTGCTTCAAATGTTCCATTTAATATTGTTTTTAATTCTGTAGTTTGTATTTTAGGGTACTTTAACTTTAATAATCTCAAAATGTCAGATTTTTTCATTTTAAAACCCCTCCTTTATGTAATTTGACTTATATCAAGTCCAATTTCCTCTACTTGTTCTTTACATCTATCACATATTGGTTGATTATCTTTACCTACCGACAAATCATATATCCAGCATCTAGGGCATTTTTCTCCTTCTGCATGTTTTACACCAATTTTAGCACCTTCTACTTTTTCACCTTCTAAAACAACAGGTAAATTTTCTAAATTATCACCTAATTCAACTTGAGATACAGTAAAGAAAAATTTAATCCAATCTATTCTTTTTTCTACAAGTTGTTTATATTCTTCAGGTAAGCTTAGAATAACTTTTGCTTCATAAGGATGCCTTATTAAATCTTGTTTTCTGGCTTCTTCTAAGGCTCTTAATACATCGTTTCTAATTTCTAATAGTTTCTTATATGTTTCTTCTAACTCTTTATCAATAAGTTCTTCATTTGGTTTTGGCATCAGTTCCAAGTGTATACTCTCTTTAGAATTTTTATCTATTTTTCTAATATGTTGCCATACTTCTTCCATAGTAAATGATAGTATTGGAGCAAGTAGTCTGACAAATGCATTTAATAATTCCCATAAAACAGTCTGAGCTGATCTTCTTTCTATTGAGTTCGGAGCGTATACATACAATCTATCTTTTAATATATCTAAATAAATTGCAGAAAGGTCTACGATAAAGAAGTTTTTAACTGTGTGATATATTTTGTAAAAAGTGTATTCATCATAAGCTTTTAAAGAACGAGCTATTATATCTTGCAGTCTTGAAAGTATCCATTTATCAATTTCTAAAAGGTCTTTATAATTAACTTTATCTTTTTCAGGGTCAAAATCATAAAGATTTCCTAAGAAATATCTAAATGTATTTCTGATTTTCCTATAGTCATCTGCAACTCTTTTTAATATATTAAATCCCATCTTTATATCTACTGTGTAATCTTCAGTAACAACCCAAAGCCTTAAAATATCTGCTCCATATTGTCTAATTACTTTTTCAGGAGGAATTACATTACCAAGAGATTTAGACATTTTTCTGCCTTTTTCATCTATCGTAAATCCGTGAGTTAAAACACTATCATACGGAGCTCTACCATAAGAAGCTATTCCTTCAAGTAGTGATGACTGAAACCATCCCCTATGCTGGTCTGAACCTTCTAAATACATATCTGCAGGCCATTTGAGTTCTGGCCATTCTCCATTTTTTAATACTGCACTATGGGAAACTCCAGAATCAAACCATACATCTAGAATATCTTCTTCTTTTTTAAATTTTGTACTACCACATTTTTTACATTTGTATCCTTCTGGAAGTAGTTCTTCTACAGACTTCTCAAACCATATATCTGCACCATATTCATAATTTTCAACTAAATTTGCTATATGCTCAAAAATCTCTTCATCATCTGCTATCCAATCACATTCTTCACAGTAAAATACTGCTATTGGAACTCCCCAGACCCTTTGTCTTGATATACACCAATCTGGTCTATTTTCCACCATAGATTTAATTCTGTTTTGTCCCCATTCTGGTATCCATTTTATTCTTTCTATTTCTTCTATAGCTTTTCCTCTTAAGGTTTCTCCACTTTCTAATGGTTTATCCATAGATATAAACCATTGAGGTGTAGCCCTAAATATTACAGGGTTTTTACATCTCCAACAGTGAGGGTATGAGTGTTTTATTACTTCTTTGTGAAGAAGAGCCCCAACTTCTTCTAATTTTTCTATGATTTTATCATTTGCATCAAAAACTCTTAGTCCTTGTAGCCACTGTGGAGCTTGTTTTGTAAATCTTCCTTCATCATCAACAGGGGCAAAAGGCTCAACGCCATATCTTTGTCCTATTACATAGTCTTCCTGACCATGCCCTGGAGCCATATGAACGAGGCCTGTTCCTGTTGAAAGCTCTACAAATTCTGATAGATAGATTTTAGAAACTCTATCTATAAAAGGATGTTTATATTCTAAGAACTCTAACTGCCTTCCTTTTACTTCTTTTATAACCTCTCCTTCTATACCTGTTTTTTCTTTAAAGTTTTCTAAAAGTTGTTTTGCAACTATAAATGTGCCTTTTCCTGTTTTATAGAATAGATAATCAAACTCTGGGTTAACCATGATTCCAAGGTTTGCTGGTAGTGTCCATGGGGTTGTAGTCCAGATTACTGCAAAAACTTTATTTTCTATGTCAAAAGGAGATTCTACAAGCTCAAAAGCAACATAAACAGAAGGATCTTTTTTTTCTTCATATTCTACTTCTGCTTCCGCTTCTGCTGTTTTATCGTAAATACACCAGTAAACAGGTTTTTTTCCTCTATACGCAGCCCCTTTTTTAAATACTCTTCCAAGCTCTCTTATTTCCTGTGCCTGATATGAAGGCTTCATTGTTAGATATGGATTTTCCCAGTTTCCAATTATTCCAAGTCTTTTAAATTCTTCTTTTTGAATTTCAACAAATTTTGATGCGTATTCTCTACATAATCTTCTAAATTCCGCTTTTGGAATATCTTCTTTGTTTTTCTTCTGCTTTTTTAACTCTTTTTCCACATTCCTTTCTATAGGAAGCCCATGACAGTCCCATCCAGGAACAAAAGGAGCATCTTTACCAAGCATAGATTGATATTTTACTAATATATCTTTAATTGTTTTGTTTAATGCGTGTCCTACATGAATGTGTCCATTTGCATATGGAGGACCATCATGAAGAATGTATTTAGGTGCTTCTTTTCTTTCTTCTCTTAGTTTTGCATAAAGATTTATCTTATCCCAAAAAGATATTATTTCCGGCTCTTTGTTAGGGAGGTTTCCTTTCATAGGAAATTCCGTTTTAGGTAAGTTAAGAGTATCTTTCCATTCCAAGAGTTTTTTACCTCCTTAAAGTTAACAATAAAATTTCTTATAACTCATTATAAATTATTAAAACAAGGATATAAAATAATTCTTATGTTTGATTGATTTATTATGAGTTTTTGTTTTCTATAAACCGTACTTTTGTATTTTTTTTCTTAATGTCGCCCTATTTATACCAAGTAATTTTGCAGTTTTAACCTGATTATATTTTGTATAATCAAGAGCTGTTTCTATTATTATTTTCTCTATTTTTTCTTGTATTTCATTTATATTCCCATTTTCTATACATAACCTAATTTGTTTTTTCAGTATTTCTTCAAAGCTATCTTCTTTTACAACTTTTTTATTTTGATTTAGAAATACTAAATCTGTAATACTGAGTATATTATCTCTACAAATAATCATTGATCTTACTACCGTATTTTCAAGTTCTCTAATATTTCCTTCCCATGTTTGATTTTTTAAAAGTTCTATATAATCTTTAGATGCTCCTATTATGCTTTTATTTAATTTTTCATTGTATTTATTTACTATACATTCAACAATGTAAGGAATATCTTCTTTCCTTTCTCTTAAAGGAGGCAAATGTAAGTGTATAAGATTTAATCTATAGTATAAATCTTCTCTAAATTTACCTTTTGCTATCATCTCCTCAAGATTTCTGTTTGTTGCTGCTATAACCCGTACATCTACCTTTATCTCTTTATTTCCACCTACACGATAAAATGTTCCTTCCTGAAGAACTCTGAGAATTTTTGATTGAGCAGGTAAAGGAAGTTCTCCTATCTCATCAAGGAAAATTGTTCCACCATCTGCAAGTTCAAATTTACCTATTTTTGTTTTTTCTGCCCCTGTAAATGCTCCTTTTTCATATCCAAATAGTTCAGATTCTAAAAGGTTTTCTGGAATAGATGCACAATTTATAGCTACAAAAGGTTTATTACTTCTTTTACTTAGTCTCCATATACCTCTTGCAAGTAGTTCTTTTCCTGTTCCAGTTTCCCCTGTTATTAAAACCGGCAAATCAGTTGGAGCTACTTCTCCTGCAAGTTTGCATATTTCTCTAAGTTTGGATGAAGACCCTATAATAGAACATAAATACTGGCATAGAAGTCCTTCTTTTGCTCCTGAATTTTTGAAGTATATTATCGCTCTTTCACTCTCTTCTTTAGCGTTAACTTTCTCAAGAATTTTTAAGATATCTTTTTGCGAAAATGGAAACTCCATATAGTCAAAGTAGTTTTTACTCATTATTCGCATAATAAATGCTGCAAGATTTGTTTTAGACATATTTTTTCTAATTACAGCTATAGGAAATAAACCCTTCTTAGCTTCTATAGGGATAATTCCAAAATCAGAAATATTTATAAATACAACACCTGTCAATTTAT
>QNYP01000082.1 GCA_003978675.1 Hydrogenothermus sp. | reverse complement strand
CAAGAGATGGTAATGCCAGGTGATAATGTAGAGTTAACAGTAGAGTTAATGGTTCCAGTAGCTATAGAGGAGCAGATGAGATTTGCTATAAGAGAAGGTGGTAGAACTGTTGGTGCTGGTGTTGTTACACAAATCATTGAGTAATTAATAGAAGAAGGGAGAATGTAAATGGCTAGAGAAATAATAACTCTCGTTTGCACTGAATGTAAAAGAAAAAACTATACAACTACAAAGAATAAGAGAAAACATCCAGATAGATTAGAACTTAGAAAATATTGTAAGTGGTGTAATAAGCATACTATTCACAGAGAAGCGAAATAAAAGGGGCAATAGCTCAGTTGGTAGAGCACGGGACTCCAAATCCCGCGGTCGGGGGTTCGAGTCCTCCTTGCCCCGTTTTATTATTTAATTGGAGATAAAATGGATAAGCTATTTGGATTTTTGCTTGAAGTTAAAGAAGAATTAAAAAAGGTAACATGGCCTTCTCCACAGCAGGTAAAAATAGCTACTGTAGCAGTTATAATTTTCACTTTGGTAATTTCTATATATTTATGGGTATGTGATTTGGCTTTTAGCAAAATTATAGACTATCTTTTTAAGTAATTAGGGGTAAGTAAATGCCAGAAGAAAAAAAACAAGTTGCAGAAGAAAAATCTCAAGAAGAAAAAAAGTGGTATGCATTATATACACAGTCTAACTTAGAAGTTAGAGCAAGGGAAAATCTTTTAAAGCAGTTAGAGCTTAATAACTTACAGGACTTAGTTGATGAGGTTATTGTTCCTGCTGAGGAGAAAGTAGTTATAAAATCAATGGGAAAAGAAAAATATAAGCTTTCCCTTAAAACTAATGATAGAGAAATAGAAGTTCCTGGGAAAAAGGGTATAACAAAATTTATTATAGAAAATGGAACTGTTAGAGTTGCTGAAAGTGTAGAAGGTGATGAAGCGTGCGTTAGGCATAGCCCTATATCAAAACCAGGACAAAAAATACAATGTAAAGAAAATAGAACAGAAGCAAAGATAGTATTAGAAAACAAAATATTCCCTGGGTATTTATTAATAAAAGCAAAGTTAACAGATGAATTAATAGATTTAATTAAGAAAACTCCATACATTATAGGATTTGTTAGTGCTGGTGGTATGCCAGTTCCTTTAGAAGAAAATGAAGTAAAAAGGGTTTTAGGTCAAATACAAAAAGGAGCTCCTAAAGTTAAAAAATCTCTTTACTCTGAAGGTGAGAAAGTTAGAGTTATTGAAGGTCCATTTATGAACTTTACAGGAGTTATAGAAAAGGTAATTCCAGAAAAAGAAAAATTAATAGTTTCAATATCAATATTTGGAAGAGCTACACCGGTTGAACTTGAGTTCTCTCAAGTAGAGAAGATATAAGTTCAACAGGTAGTTAAAGAAGAACTCAAGGAGGTGTAAATTTTATGGCTAAGAAAGAAGTAGGAAAAATCGAGCTGATGATACCAGCTCAGCAAGCTTCTCCATCTCCACCAGTTGGACCAGCACTTGGTCAGCATGGTGTAAATATTATGGAGTTTGTTAAGGCGTTTAATGCTGCAACTTCTGAAATGAAACCTGGAACAATAGTTCCAGTAGTTATTACTGTCTATAATGACAGGTCATTTACTTTCATTTTAAAAACTCCTCCAGCTTCATATTTATTAAAAGAAGCTGCTGGAATTAAAAAAGGTGCTTCCGACCCAAAAAGAGAAAAGGTTGGTAAAGTTACAAGACAACAGATTGAAGAAATTGCAAAAATAAAAATGAAAGACCTTAATACAGAAGATCTAGAAACTGCAGTGAAAATTATTGCAGGAACTGCACGCTCTATGGGAATAGAAGTTGAAGGATTGGAGGCGTAAGCGATGGCAAAAAGAGGGAAGAAATATTTAAATGCTTTAAAGGTTCTAGATAAGGAGAAACTTTATACATTAGAAGATGCAGTAAACAAAGTAAAAGAAATGGCAGATATTACCAAAAGAAATTTTGACCAAACAGTTGAGTTAATATTCAGACTAGGAGTAGACCCTAAATACGCAGATCAAATGGTTAGAGGTTCTACTGTTTTGCCACATGGACTTGGAAAGCCAATTAAGGTTCTTGTTATAACTCAAGGTGAAAAGGTTAAAGAAGCAGAAGAGGCAGGTGCTGATTATGTTGGTGGTGAAGATATAATAGATAAAATTCTAAAGGAAAACTGGATTGACTTTGATGTTGTTATAGCAACTCCTGATATGATGCCAAAAGTTGCTAAATTAGGTAGAATTTTAGGTCCTAGAGGATTAATGCCAAACCCTAAAGTTGGAACAGTTACTCAAGATGTTAAAAAGGCAGTATCTGAAGCTAAAAAAGGTAGAGTAGAATTCAAAGTAGATAAAACAGGAAATCTTCACGTTCCAATAGGGAAAGTTTCATTTGATACTGAAAAACTTGTAGAAAATGCTTTAACTGTATATGATACAGTTTTAAAGCTAAGACCTTCAGGGCTAAAGGGACAGTATATTAAAAATGCAGTAATAAAAGCTACTATGGATCCATCTGTAAAACTTGATATTGCTAAAATCCAAAAAGAGCTTGAAGCTAAAGCAGCTTAAGTAAAACGGAGGAATAAACCATGTCAGAAGCAGTAATGAGAAAGTCTATACAGAAAAAACAACAGATAGTAAATGAAGTAAAAGATAAAATAGAAAAAGCTAAATTGATGGTTATTTTTGATTTTACAGGTGTTGATGCTAATTCTATGGCAGATTTTAGAAAACAAATAAGAAAAAAAGATGCAGAAATTAAAGTAATAAAGAATACAATTCTTTATAGAGCTTGCAATGGAACTGAACTTTATGATAAAATTAACATCTTTGAAGGGCCTTCTGCAGTTATATTTGCGTATGAAGATGTTGTAGATGCTGCTAAAGCTTTAAAAGAGTTCTTAAAGACTAGTGAAAGTGCAAAAGTAAAGGCAGGATTATTGGATGGTAGATACGTATCTCCAGAGGAGATAGATGCACTTGCATCACTACCAAGCAGAGAGGAATTACTAGCACAGCTCTTTGCTATGATGCAAGCACCTATTACGAACTTTGTGCGTGTGCTTAACGCTGTTCCACAGAAAGCAGTTATGGTGCTTAATGCTATTAAAGAAAAGAAAGAACAGGAAGGATAAAAATTTTTTAAGAAAAAATTTTAGGAGGTTTTCATAACATGGCAACAATCACTAAAGAAGAAATCAAAGAAGCTATTAAAAACATGACTGTTTTAGAGCTAGCTGAGCTCGTTAAAGAGTTAGAAGAAGAATTTGGGGTTTCTGCTGCTGCTATGGTTGCTGCTGCTCCTGCTGCAGGTGGTGCTGCTGGAGGTGCTGCTGCTGAAGAAAAAACTGAATTTGATGTTATCTTACAAAGCGCTGGAGATAAGAAAATTAATGTTATCAAAGTTGTTAGAGAAATTACTGGTCTTGGTCTTAAAGAGGCTAAAGAACTCGTTGATAACGCTCCAAAACCAATCAAAGAGGGAGTTTCTAAAGAAGAAGCTGAACAAATCAAAGCTAAGCTTGAAGAAGCTGGTGCTACAGTCGAAGTTAAGTAATTTTAGCTTTGTCTATTTTAAATATATATAAACTTCAAGGCAGGTCATTCCTTTAAGGGAGTGGTCTGCCTTTTGTCATTTTTAAACAAAATCCCATTTTAAAGGTGGAGAAGAATATGAGAAACATAGAAAACAGAAGACATATAAAAAAGTTAGTTCATAACCCTTTAAGAAAAAACCTTTCTAGAAGAAAAGAAACAATAACTCCTCCAGACCTTCTTCATGTTACAAAAAAATCTTTTGAAGAATTTGTTCAGTTTAATAAAAATCCTTATGAAAGGGAAGATAAAGGTTTAGAACATATATTTAGAACTTCTTTCCCATTAGTAGATCCAAATGGACAAGTTGAAATTAGATATATAGCTTATGAAATTGGAGACTGGGAATGTGGTCAGTGTAGAAAACCTTTACCTGATGATGTAGTAGGTGGTCCTGGTATAGCATGCCCACATTGTGGAGGAGTTTTAATATATAAAGAAAAATTTACAGTAGAGGATTGTAAATATAAAGGATTAACTTACTCAACCCCTTTAAGGGTTTTACTTGAACTTGTTGTAAATCAAGTTAATCCAGAAACAGGAGAAGTAATACCTAAATTTACTAAAAAACAAAAGGTATACTTTGGAGAAGTTCCACTACTTACTCCTTATGCAAACTTCATTATAAATGGAACAGAAAGAATTGTTGTTTCTCAGTTAATTAGGTCTTCTGGTATATTTTTCGAAGGAAAAGAGGATAAGACTAAGGATGTTTTAACAAGAATTATATATAAAGGTTCAATAATTCCAGAAAAAGGTTCAAGGCTTGAGTTTGAATACGCTACAAATGTTGAGATTTTCCATGCAAGAATAGATAGAAGAAAGCTTCTTGGAACAACTGTTTTAAGAGCTTTTGGTTTAGATACTGCATCTAAGATTTTAAAGGCTTTTTATGGAGATAACTTTTTAACTTTAAATGTAAAAGATGGGGTTTTATATAATCCTGAAAAGGATGTAGAAGTATCAGTAGAAGAACTTTCCAACGATGAAATATTTATTACATACATAACTGAAGAAGATGATGAAAAAGGACATCGAATAAAGGTTAGAAAAGAGGCTTATGTAGAACCTGAAAACCTTGAGAAATTTATAAATGACGATAGATATGAAATTGAAGAAATTGTTGCCATTGACCCACTAGTATTTAGAAAATCTCCTTATGGAAATATAATCATAGAGACATTAAAGAAAGACCAGCCTAAGATAAATAAAGATTTCACGTTCCAAGATGCTGCTAGAGTTGAAATATACCGTAAAATGAGACCTACCGATACTGCGGTAATGGATCCTAAAGCGTTTTTAAGAAGAGCAAACGAATTATTCGTTGCAATGTTCCATGATGCTCAAAGATTTGATTTATCTAGAGTTGGTAGAGTAAAAATAAATGCTAAGGTTCACGATATACCAAGTACAATAAAACCATTAGATTTAGAAAGTTTATTAGAAAAATATCCGCCTTTAGCACTTGCTGAAGATGTAGAAGTTGGAAAAGAAACTATACCAGCTGGAACAAAAATAGATGCGAAAGTTGTTGAAAAACTGAAAAATGCTAAATTCCAAGAGTTGAAAGTTGAACCTTACTTAGATGATGAAGCAAGATTTGTTCTCCTTATAGATATTATCAATATTGTTAAATATCTTCTTGAACTTAGACTTGGTAAAAAACAGGTTGATGACATAGCACACCTTGGGAATAGAAGGGTTAGACCTGTTGGAGAACTCTTAGAAGCTCAAACTAGAGTTGGCTTTTTAAGAATGGCAAAAGCATTTAAAGATAGAGTTGCTACTGTAGATTTAGAAGACCCTTCTATAAAGCCTGCTAACTTTATCAATCCTAGATATGTAACAGGTTCTATTATTGAATTCTTGAAAGGTGGACAGTTATCACAATTTATGGATCAGGCTAACCCTCTTGCAGAGTTAACTCATAAAAGAAGATTATCTGCTTTAGGACCTGGTGGTTTAACAAGAGATAGTGCGAAGTTTGAAATCAGGGACGTTCACCCTACCCACTATGGTAGAGTTTGTCCAATAGAAACACCAGAAGGGCAAAACATTGGTTTAATTTCTTCTATGACTGTTTTTGCTACTTTAAATAAGTTTGGATTTTTGGTGTCTCCATATAGAAAAGTTGTAAATGGAAAAGTTACTAATGAAATTGAGTACTTAGCAGCTTATGATGAGGAAAAATATGTAATAGCACAGGCTAATGCTCCAATAGATAATGAAGGAAATTTCCTAAGAGATAGAGTATTAGCAAGAGCTAAGGGAGATATTAGACTTGTATCTCCTCAAGAAGTAGATTATATGGATGTTTCTCCTAAACAGGTAGTATCTGTTTCTGCTTCGTTAATCCCATTCCTTGAGCATGACGATGCAAACAGGGCATTAATGGGTTCTAACATGCAACGTCAGGCAGTTCCTCTTCTAAAGACAGAGTATCCTCTTGTTGGAACAGGAATGGAAAAAATAGTTGCAGATAATTCTGGTGCTACTGTCAGAGCAAAAAGAGGTGGGGAAGTAGTTTCGGTTTCTGGTGATGAAATTGTTATCAAGGTAAACAAAGAAGAAATAGATACAAATGACCCATTAGATATAGGTATAGATGTTTATAAATTAAAGAAATTTAAAGGCTCTAACCAAGCAACTTGTATTAACCAAAGACCATTAGTTAGAACTGGTGATACTGTAGAAGCTGGAGCAGTAATAGCTGATGGAACTTCTACTTATAAAGGAGAGTTATCTCTTGGTAAAAATGTATTGGTAGCGTTTATGCCTTGGAGAGGATATAACTTTGAGGATGCTATTGTAATTTCTGAAAGACTTGTTAAAGATGATGTATTTACTTCTGTTCATATAGAAGAGTTTGAAGTAGAAGCAAGGGATACAAAACTTGGAGCAGAAGAAATAACTAGAAATATTCCTGGTGTTTCTGAAAGAGCTCTGGCTAATCTAGATGAGCATGGAATTGTCAGAGTTGGTGCTTATGTAAAACCAGGGGATATTCTTGTTGGAAAAGTGACTCCAAAAGGGGAAACACAACCTACTCCAGAGGAAAAATTACTTCTAGCTATATTTGGAGAGAAAGCTTCTGATGTTAAAGATTCATCTTTAAGAGTTCCTGCTGGTGTTGAAGGTATAGTTATAGACGTTCAAGTTTTTGCAAGAAAACAAGGAAAATCCAAGAAAAATGAATATCTTGATAACTTGATAAAAGAGGAACTACAGCAGTTAGATAAAGAGTTAGAACTTAAGAAGAAGTTTATCTTAGAAAGAAGAGATGAAGAAGTTAAAAAACTAATTATTGGTAAGAATGTTTCTAAGGATATAAGAATTGCAGGTAAAGTTGTTATAAAAGCTGGAGGAGAAATAACTGAAGAAAATGTAAATGATGCTCTTAGATTTATAGTTATAAATCCTGCAGGTTTCTTAGATGATAAAGAGACTATCAAACAGGTTGAAGAAATTGTATCTAAAGCTAAATTACAACAAGAACTTTGGGAAAACCTATACGAAAAAAGAAGACAAACTATAGAAAAGGGTGCAGACCTAAAGCCGGGAGTAAATGAGCTTGTTAAAGTTTACATAGCTCAAAAGCGTAAAATACAGGTTGGTGATAAAATGGCTGGTAGACATGGAAATAAAGGTGTTATTTCCGTAGTTCTACCAGAAGAAGATATGCCATTTATGGAAGATGGAACTCCTGTTGATATAGTTTTAAACCCTCTTGGTGTTCCTTCTCGTATGAACGTTGGACAGATACTTGAAACACATCTTGGGCTTGCTGCTAAAAAATTAGGCGAAAAACTTGTCGAGGAAATAAAAGCATTAAAAGAAAAAACTAAAGAAGCAATTATTGAAAAAATTGTTGAATATTACAAAATTGCAAATAATACTGCTGGGGAGATAGCCAAAGAAGTTAGAGATGAAGATGTAGAAAAATTAAGGGAATACTTACAAGAGCTAGATGAAGAAACTCTTTGGTCGTATGTTAAGGATTTAGAGAAAATAGGAATTCCAGTAAAGACTCCAGTTTTTGAAGGTGCTACAGAAGAAGATGTTAAAGAAATGCTTAGAAAAGCAGGATTAAAAGAAACTGGAAAAATGAAGCTTATAGACGGAAGAACAGGTGAACCATTTGACCTTGAAGTAACAGCTGGATATATGTATATGCTTAAACTTATCCATATGGTTGATGATAAAATACATGCCCGTTCTACAGGTCCATACTCACTTATTACACAACAGCCTCTTGGTGGTAGAGCACAGTTTGGTGGACAAAGATTTGGAGAAATGGAAGTTTGGGCTCTTGAAGCTCATGGTGCTGCATATACACTTCAAGAAATGCTTACCGTTAAGTCTGACGATATTGAAGGTAGAAAGAGAGTTTATGAATCTATTATCAAAGGTAGATACAACTATGATATTGGAATACCTGAGTCATTCAAAGTTCTCGTTAGAGAACTTAAAGCTCTTGCTCTTGATGTTAACTGTAGAATGGAAGATGGCGAAGAAAAGTCTTGTGATACAGTGGATATTGTTACTAAAAACAAAAAATTTGAAATATAAACATTTTTAGGGCTTTTGCCCTTTTTATTCTTTTTACTCTAACTGTAGGAGGTTTTAGCCTTGAAAGAAGTAAATAAAGCAAAAGGAATAATACCTTTTGAAAGTATTAAATTAGCTTTAGCTTCTCCTGATAGAATTAGAGAGTGGTCTTATGGAGAAGTAAAGAAACCTGAAACTTTAAACTATAGAACTTTAAAGCCTGAAAAAGATGGTCTATTTTGTGCCAAAATTTTTGGACCAATAAAGGATTATGAATGTTTGTGTGGGAAGTATAAGAAGAAAAAGTATGAAGGAACTATTTGTGATAGATGTGGAGTAGAAGTAACAAGATCTGATGTTAGAAGAGAAAGATTTGGTCACATAGAGCTTGCTGCACCAGTAGCTCATATATGGTATTTAAAATCTACTCCTTCTAAGCTTGGAAATCTCCTTGGATTAACATCTAGGGATATTGAAAGGGTTATATACTTCGAGTCTTATTTAATAATTGAGCATCCAGAAGAAGATGAAGAGGAAGCATTTGAAAATGATCCAAATGCAATTCCATTTATGGATGGTGCTTTAACTAAATGGGTAAAAATTTACGTCAAATCTGAAGATGAATTTAGAAATGAGTACGAGTATGAGCACTCAGAAAAATACGAATATGGGATGGGTGCTGAAAAGGTAAAAGATGTTTTATCTAGATTAGATTTAGAAGCTTATGCAGCAAAATTAAGAAAAGAATTAAAATCTTACGCTGTTGGATTTGATGAGCTTGGAATAGAATTTAAAGAAACTCATGAAAGACTGTACAAGAAAGTATTAGCTGAAATTGCAAGAAAACTTGCAGAAGCAGGAATTAGATTTGGAGAAGTTGTCCCTACAGATAAAGAGTTAGACGCTATTATTTCTAAAGACTATTATGTGGTTGTTGACCCTAAAGATACAGGTTTACAACTTGGAGCTATAATTCATGTAGAAGAAGTTGAAAACTTAAAAGCTGAATATGGAGAAGAAGGTTTTGTTGCATTAACAGGTCCAAAAGCTATTGAAGAACTATACAAAAGATATAGAGAAATACATCCTGAAATTCCAATATTTGATGGTATTAGAGAAGCAGTAAGACAAACAATATTAAAAGAAGTTGCAGAGCAAAAATTAAAGAAACTAATTAGAAAGCTTAGATTAATAGAAGGATTTATAAACTCAGGAAATAAACCAGAATGGATGATACTTGATGTTATTCCAGTAATTCCTCCAGATTTAAGACCATTAATTCCTCTTGATGGTGGAAGATTTGCTACTTCAGATTTAAATGACCTTTATAGAAGGGTAATAAACAGAAATAATAGATTAAAAAGATTAATAGACTTAGATGCCCCTGAGATTATTATTAGAAATGAAAAAAGAATGCTTCAAGAAGCAGTAGATGCTTTAATTGACAATGGAAGAAGAGGTAGAATAGTTGCACAAAACAATAGACCTTTAAAATCTTTATCTGACTCACTTAGAGGTAAGCAAGGTAGATTTAGACAGAACCTTCTTGGTAAAAGGGTTGATTACTCTGGTCGTTCTGTAATTGTTGTTGGTCCTGAGCTTCAAATGCATGAATGTGGTCTTCCAAAGCAAATGGCATTGGAGTTATTTAAACCATTTATATATAGAAGACTTGAAGAAAAAGGATATGCTACATCTATCAAAAATGCTAAAAGAATGGTAGAAGAGAAAGCTCCTGAAGTTTGGGAGTGTTTAGAAGAGGTTGTTAAACAGCATCCAGTTTTATTAAACAGGGCACCTACACTTCACAGAATGTCTGTTCAAGCATTTGAACCTGTATTAGTAGAAGGAAAAGCTATAAAATTACACCCACTTGTTTGTCCTCCATTTAACGCAGACTTTGATGGAGACCAGATGGCAGTTCACGTGCCTTTATCTGTTGAGGCACAGCTGGAGTCTTACATTTTAATGCTTTCTACTCAAAATGTGCTTTCTCCGGCTCATGGTAAGCCTATTACAATGCCTTCTCAGGATATGATACTTGGTGCTTACTATATGACTCAAATTGTGGAAGGTTCTAAAGGAGAAGGTAAGTTATTTGCAAGTGCACAAGAGGCAATAAACGCTTACGAACTTGGAAAAGTAGATTTACTTGCAAAAATTAAAATTAGAAACAGAAAGAAAGACGGTTCTAAAATAGATCCTAAATCTGGTAGCCTGCTTGAGACGACTGTAGGAAGATTAATTTTTAACAGCATACTTCCTGAAGGATTTAGATTTGTTAATGAGCCATTAGATAAGAAGAAAATATCTAAATTAATTTCTGAACTTCACGAGCAGTTTGGTAATGAAATTACAGTTCAGACGCTTGATAAGCTGAAAAAACTTGGCTTTGAAATGGCTGCTAGAGCTGGGGTGTCTATTGCTATAGATGATCTTGTTGTTCCAGATAAAAAGTGGGAGATTGTTAGAAAAGCAGAGGAAGAAGCAGAAAAAGTATGGAAACAGTATGTAGATGGAATTATTACAAAAGGAGAAAGACACAACAAAGTTATTGATATATGGTCACAAACAACTAATGAAGTAACCAGATTAATGTTTGAACAGCTAGAAAAAACAGAAAGAATAGAAAATGGCAAAAAATATCCTGGTGTGTTTAACCCAATTTACATGATGGCACTCTCTGGAGCTAGAGGTAATAAAGACCAGATAAGACAGCTTGCCGGTATGCGTGGTTTGATGGCTAAGCACTCTGGTGAGTTTATTGAAACTCCAATTCGTTCAAACTTTAGAGAAGGATTAACAGTTGTTGAATATTTCATTTCTACATATGGAGCTAGAAAAGGTTTAGCTGATACAGCATTAAAAACAGCTGTTGCTGGATACTTAACAAGAAGACTTGTTGATGTTGCTCAGGATGTTGTAATAACAAATGAAGATTGTGGAACTCTTGAAGGTATTGAAGTAAGTGCAATCGTAGAAGGTGGGGAAATTGTTGTTTCATTAAAGGATAGAATTGTTGGAAGGTATGCAGCAGAAGATATAAAAGACCCTTATACAGATGAGATTATTGTTCCAATGGGAGAAGAAATTACAGAAGAAAAAGCACAAGAAATAGAGAATGCAGGTATAGAAACTGTAAAAATAAGGTCTGTTTTAACTTGTGAGCAGAAAAGAGGAGTTTGTGCTAAATGTTATGGAAGAGACTTATCACAGAAAAAACTTGTTGATATTGGAGAAGCAGTTGGTATTATTGCGGCTCAATCTATTGGGGAACCAGGAACACAGCTTACAATGAGAACATTCCATATTGGTGGTGCTGCAACTGCAAAAACAGCCCAAACACAACATAAAGCAACACATGAAGGAACTATTAAACTTAACAATGTTAAAACTGTTGTGAATAGAGAAGGAAAAGTTTTAATAATAAATAGAGATGGTGCTATATCAATTGTTGATGATGAAGGAAAAACATTAGAAAGATATCCTGCTCCATATGGTGCAACTTTACTTGTTAAAGATGGTCAAAAAGTAAAAGAGGGAGATGCACTTGTAGAATGGGATCCATTCTCTATCCCAATAATAGCTGAAAAATCAGGTAAATTAGAATTAAGAGACGTTATTTTAGATGTTACTTTAAAAGAAGAAAGAGATACTATTACTGGTAAAACAAATCTAGAAATTAGCTTTATGAGACCTAAAGATGCTGTTCTCCATACTCCTAGAATGGTAGTAAAAGGTGACGATGGCGAAGAATACATTTATGATTTACCTGTAAATACTTTACTATTAATTCCAAGAGATAAACTTAAAACTCAGTGGGATAGATGTTTAGCTTGTTCTGAAGATGAACAGGCAGATGTTTACCATAACTACTTACAGGTGTCTGAAGATTTTGAAGTTAGAGAAGGTGATACAATAGCTAAAATACCTAGAGAAAGAGCAAAAGTTAGAGATATAGTTGGTGGTTTACCAAGGGTTGAAGAATTATTAGAAGCTAGAGAGCCTAAGAACAAGGCTATTGTTTCTGAAATTGATGGATTTGTAAGATTATTTGAAGATGCTGACGAAGTAATTCTTTATAACCCAATAACCAGAGAATCTAGAACATATAGCATTCCTAAAGATGCACTTGTTATAGTTAAAAACGGACAACAGGTAAAAGAAGGTCAAAAGCTTACTGATAATGGAACTGTTGTTGCTGAGTTTGATGGAATTGTTAGACTAAAATCTAAAGGAACGAAAGTAGTTGTATTTAACAAAGAAACAGGAATACAAAAAGAATACTTAATACCTAAAGGTAAGTTTATTATTGTTAAAGATGGAGAGCAGGTTAAAGCTGGAGACCCTCTAACTGATGGAACACCAAATCCTCATGACATACTAAAGATTAATGGTCCTCATGAGCTTGCTAAATTCTTGGTTAAAGAAGTTCAAATGGTTTACAGACTTCAGGGGGTTGATATTAACGATAAACACTTTGAAATCATTATTAGACAAATACTTAGAAAAGTTAAGGTTGTTGACCCTGGAGATAGCAGATTCTTACTAAATGAGATTGTAGATAAAGTGGACTTTGAAGAAGAAAGCAGAAGAATTATTGAAGAAGGTGGAAAACCACCAAAAGCTGAACCAGTGCTTGTTGGTATTACAAAAGCATCACTTACTACTAAAAGTTGGATTTCTGCTGCTTCGTTCCAGGAAACTACAAGGGTTCTTGCTGATGCTGCTGTTGAAGGTAAGGAAGATAAACTTGAAGGTTTAAAAGAAAACGTGATTATTGGTAATATCGTTCCAGCGGGAACAGGAATTAAGCAATATTCTGAAGTTGATGCAGTTATTCTTGATGAAACTGTGGATGTAGAAGATAGAGAAGAAACTTAATTTTTAAGGGGCATTTAAGCCCCTTTTAATTATTTTTTATAAAATTTTAGGAATTTTCCCTGTTTTATATAATTTGTAGTAAAGTCCCCACATTTTCTTTCCAATATGTCCTATTACAGGCATAGGAATTAAAACAGCTGTTTTGTCATCTCTATATGCTAAAGCTCCTCCATCTCCTGTATCCATTAGACACATTATATTTAAGTGTTCTGTGTAATATTGTGGTTTTCCTTTTATTAGTCCTTCTTTCAGTACAATGTTATGGGCTACATTGTGAGCCATTACCTCTGCTAAATGCCCCTGTTTTGCTTTCCAATCAGGTCCTTCTAGAGATACACAATCACCGATAGCATATACATGCTCTAATCCTTCAACCTGACAGGTTTTATCTATTTTTATAAATCCAGCTTCAGTTTTGGGAATGTTTTGAGATTGTTTTATTACAGGATGTCCATCTCCAGCAGGCGTGAAAAGTGTTAAATCACTTTCTATTTTTGTTCCATCTTCAAGTAAAATTCCATCTGGTAAGAACTCTTTAATCTTTTTTCCTGTGTATTTTTTTATTCTTTTTTTCTTAAACATATAATCAAGCATTTTTAAAGCTTTCTCTCCAAGTCTAGCTCCAGGTTTTTCCATAGGAGCAAAGAATGAAATTTCAAAATCATGTCTAATCCATTTTTTCCTGAGCATATTATCAACATTAAATAGAACCTCAAAAACAGGACCTCCTCTAACTGCTTCTTTTGCTTTAGGATTCCCTCCAAATCCAAATGCCAGCTTTCCTTTCCCTTTTTGTATTAACCTCTCTAAAGCCATAGAATATTTAATTGTTTCTTCAGGAGAAGCGCATATTGAGTAAGTATATTCGATACCCTTTGGTTTTAACTTATCTTGTCCAAGAGCTATTATTAGATAATCGAAATCTCTACCTTTTTGATATCTTTTTCCATTTTCTAATACAACTTCGTTAGGTTCTACAGAAACAACTTTTGATATTTCGTAAGCAAAGTTATGTCCTTTTGCTATTTTTTCTAAAGGTATAGATACATCAGGTAGTTTAACTTCTTTCGTAGGTAGCCATATAGATAATGGATAAACAACAAAAGAATTCTAGTTATTGGTGGTGGAATAGGAGGAACTGAAGCATCAATCGCTTTAAGAAAAAAAGGATTTTTTGTAAAGCTAATATCTGATAGAGAATTTTTATATGTATATCCATTATCTATATGGCTACCTACGAAAGAAGTTAAACTACCTGATGTATCTATACCTTTAGAAAAAATAGCAAAAGGACATAACTTTGCTTACGAAATATCAAAAGTTGTTTCTGT
>QNYP01000083.1 GCA_003978675.1 Hydrogenothermus sp. | reverse complement strand
AGCAACCACACCAAGTATTCCTATATTTGATTTATCCTCTTTAAAAACTATATCCATTCCCAATATATTTTTTACTGCAAATGTTGAAAGGATATAATTTTCATACTAGTGGGAAATTTAAAATGGGAAAAGTTATAAAATTTCAATCAAAATCTAATCAGAATAGTTCTAATATTACTGATAAATCAAATAATAATACAAATATAAAACAATTTGGATTATCAGATTTTGAAATGTCCTTGAGAAAAGCATTAGAAGATTATATCCTTTCAACATTTGCAGTAAAAAATATATTGGGAATGGATATAGTTTTTAAAGAGGATAAATCAAATATAGGAATACTTGGTGTGGTTGCTTATGAGCATAAAAGAAAACCTGGAACGTATGTTGCTAATTTTATATCAGAGGCTGTTAATGAGAAAGGTAATGTGAGGGTTATAGAAGTTGCGTTTGAAGCTGGAGAACCAGACTTGTATAAGTCTATATATAACACTTTAAAGGCAAAAAAAATTTTGCCAGGATTTTAATTTAATTTCATATTATAGACTTTAATTTTATGTTATAAATTAACAGTCAAAAGTTTTGAGAGAGGATAAAGATGGGTTTTGAACCGCTTAGAATAGGAAAATATGAAATAGAGTATCCGATTATACAAGGGGGAATGGGAGTTGGAATATCTTGGGAAAATCTTGCTGGAACAGTTTCAAAATATGGAGGTCTTGGAGTTGTATCTTCAGTAGGAACTGGTTATAGACATCCAAATTATGTTCGTTTAAAAGATGGTCGCCCTGTTGGAAGTAAATATATTCATAATAAAGAGGCTCTAACTAAAATACTTCAAGATGCTAGGGAAATAGCAGGTGGTGAAAAAGCAGTAATTGGGGTTAATATACTTTGTGCTATTACAGATTATGGTAGAGTTGTTAGAGATAGCATAGAAGCTGGTGCAAATATAATTATTTCAGGAGCAGGTCTTCCACTTAGACTTCCTGAATATGCAGAAGGTTCTGATGTTGCTCTTGTTCCAATTGTGTCTTCTGCAAGGGCTTTAAGGGTTATATGTAAACATTGGAAGAAAAAATATAACAGACTTCCAGATGCAGTTGTGGTAGAAGGACCTAAATCTGGAGGACATCAAGGAATTCCTTATGAAGACTGCTTTAAACCAGAGTTTCAGCTTGAAAATCTTGTTCCTCAGGTTATAGAAGAAAGAGATAAATGGGGAGACTTTCCGGTAATAGCTGCAGGTGGAATATGGGACAAGAAAGATATTGAGTATTACTTATCTCTTGGTGCTGCTGGAGTTCAAATGGGAACTAGATTTGTTGGAACATTTGAGTGTGATGCTTCCGATGAATTTAAAAAAGTTATCATAAATGCTAAAGAAGAAGATATTAAGCTTTTAAAATCTCCTGTTGGTTATCCTGCTAGAGGAATTATTACAAAACTTTTAAAAGATATAGAAACTGGACAAGCTCCTGAAGTTAAATGCACATCAAACTGTGTTGTCCCTTGTAATCACGGAGAAGAGGCGAAAAAGGTTGGATATTGTATAGCAGATAGACTTGGAGATGCTTATTTAGGAAGATATGAAACAGGTTTATTTTTCAGTGGTTCTAATGGTTATAGAATAAAAAGATTAGTTAGTGTTAAGGATTTAATGAGAGAACTCGTTGAAGGTATCCCATCTGGACAGGATATTCCTGAAAATGAGCAAGTTCCTAGCAAGGTTTAAAGAAAATTTAAATAAATATTGGGATTTTTTATTAATAGAAGTTGGAGCTTTTCTTTTTTTTGAATTTTTTGTTTTTAAACTTGAGCTAATAAAGGCTGTAATTGTTACAGTTTCCGTAATTTTGGTTTCTTTAGTTTTATTTGTAGCTCTATCGGTAAATGAAGTATTAAAATAAAATTGAAATATAAAAAGTGTAATTTATAATAATATTATTTGCAAAAATTTAGAGGTGAAGTAAATGTCTTTTCAATTTACAGAGGAACAAATAAAAAGGTATAGTAGACATATAATATTGCCAGAAGTTGGTGGAAAAGGACAGGAAAAGTTACTAAAGTCTAAAGTTTTAGTGATAGGTGCTGGTGGTCTAGGTTCTCCATCTTTATATTACCTTGCAGCTGCTGGTGTTGGAACCATTGGAATAGTTGACTTTGATGTTGTTGATTTTTCAAATCTTCAGAGACAAATACTTCATAATACAGAAAGAGTTGGAACTCCAAAAGTTGAATCCGCAAAAAAAACTTTAGAGGCTTTAAATCCTGATGTTAATGTGGTTGCTTATAATACAAAAATTCAAAAAAGCAATGTAATGGATATTATAAAGGATTATGATGTAGTCCTAGATGGTTCTGATAATTTTCCTACAAGATTTTTAGTAAATGATGCATGTTATTTCTTAGGAAAGCCTTTAGTATCTGCAGCTATTTTAAGATTTGAAGGACAACTTACAGTTTTTGATTATAGAGATAAGCAAAATTCTCCTTGCTATAGGTGTTTATTCCCAGAGCCACCTCCTCCAGGACTTGTTCCAAGTTGTCAGGAAGCAGGTCTTTTAGGTGTAGTTGGTGGGATAATGGGAACATTACAGGCAAATGAAGCGTTAAAGTTAATTCTTGGTATTGGTGAACCACTTGTTGGTAAATTGTTAGTGTTTGATGCATTAACTACGGAGTTTAATATTGTAAAACTTAGAAAAGATAAAAAATGTCCTTTATGTGGAGAAGAACCAAAAATAAAAGAGTTAATTGAATACGACCAGGAAGGCTGTGAAATCAGGTTTTAATGAAATACAGAAAAGGTCTTGAAGAAGTAGGAAAAGCGATTATTAATATAGGTGTAGCTGTTATAATTTTTGCTATTATTCAGCCTATAGTGAATGGTAAGTTTTCTGCGACTTTAACTTTAGGAGCAATTTTTATATTTATATTATTGGAAGCCATAAGCTTTTTTATTGTTTCCTATGGAGGTGAAGAAAATGAGTTATGAATTACATCTGTTCATAATAGTTTCTGGAGTAGTAGCTACAGCATTAGGTTTGTTTGCATTTACTGTTTGGGCTGAGAAAAGGGAAAAGAGGAAAAAGCTAGCTAAGGAGGAATAAATGGAATTTGATAAAGAATTAGACTTAAAAGGTGAAGTTTGTCCTTTTACATTTGTAAAAAGTAAATTAATGATAGAACAAATGGACTTGGGACAGGTTTTAAAGGTTATTCTTGATTATAAGCCTTCTGTAGAAAATGTTCCTAAAAGTTTTCAAGATGAAGGACAGGAAGTTTTAGAAGTTAAACAGGTAGCAGATAACCTCTGGGAAGTTTATGTAAGGAAGGTAAAATGAAACTGTTATTTATAATGGTTAGTAATCCTTATTCAAATGATTTTAATAGTTTAGTAAAATTTGCTGAGGCTTCCCTTTCAAGAGGGCATGAAACTAATATATTTTTTATGGGAAATGGTCTTTATTCTATAGTTAGAGAAGAAATAAAAGCTCTTGCTGAAAAAGGAGCTAAAATTTATTATTGTGCCCATAATGCAGAGCAGAGAAAAATAAAACCTGAAAGTTGGGCTGAAAGTAGTAGTATGTATGGTTTATCTAAATTAATTGGTGAAGTAGATAAAGTTTTAATTTTTGATTAAAAGGTAAAAGATAATGGCGAAGAAAAAGTTAACAGTTGTAATAAGGTCAAATCCATTTAGCTGGAAAACATTTGAGGCTTTAAGACAAGCTGTTGGAAGTGCAATGAACCATGAAGTTAGCGTTATATTTATGAGGGATGCTGTTTATTCATTAACTGATTGGAATCCGAAATTAATAGGAATAGAACCTTTTGATAAGTCTATTTCTGCGCTTGGTATGATGGATGCTAAGGTTTATGTAGAAGAAGAAGCGCTTAGGGAAAGAGGAATAAACATAAAAGATTGGGGAATAGATATAAATATAGAACCAAAAGATGAAATTTGTGAAATTATTAAATCTTCAGAGGTAGTGTTAACTTGGTAGATACAGTTTGGATTATAAAAAGACCTGCGGACTTTCCAGAAGCGGATATGTTAGAAGAAAATGACATGCTTATTTTAATACAGGATGCTGTTTTAAGAGTTCCTTATTTTGACAATTGGCTTGCGGTTGAAGAAGATGTAAAAGCTAGAAATATAAAACTTCCTGAAGATAAGTTAATATCATATGAAGATGTTATAGACATTATAGAGAAGGCAGAGAAGGTAATTGTCTGGTAAAAAAATTGCCATTACTTTAGGAGATCCTACTGGAATATCTCCTGAAATTTTAGTTAAGTCTGTTGATGTACTACCTGAAAACACTTATATAATTTATGGTTCAAAGCAAATTATAGATTTTTATATTGATAAACTTAAAAAGCTAAAGTTTTATAAGCTTGTAAAGTCAATAGATGAAGTTAAAGAAAAAGGATTTTACCTAATAAATGTATTTGATAAAAACTTTATCCCTGCAAAACCTTCTAAGCTTTCTGGTAAGGCAAGTGTCTTATACCTAGAAAAAGCAGTTGAAGATATAATTCAAAACAAAACAGATGCACTTATAACTCTTCCTATATCAAAAGAATACGCAATGCAAGCAGGATTTAAATATGCAGGACATACCGATTATTTAGCTGAAGTTTCAAATACTAAAAATTACTGTATGGTTTTGATGTGTGAGAAATTGAAAGTAGCTTTAATTACAACACATATTCCTTTAAAAGATGTAGTTAAAAATGTTACAAAAGAAAAAATTGTTAATACTGTTTTGCTTGTTAATAATGTATTAAAACAAAAATTTAAAGTCGAAAACCCTAAAATTGCAATCTTAGGTATAAATCCTCATGCAGGAGATGGAGGAAATATAGGAACTGAAGAAACAAGAATAATAGAGCCTGCTGTGAAACTGTTGAGGAATAAAGGAATAAACATAACCGACCCTTTGTCTGCAGATACGGCTTTTAATAGATATAGAGAATTTGATATATATGTTGCTATGTATCACGACCAGGGACTTATTCCATTAAAACTTTTATGTTTTAAAAAGGCAGTTAATATAACCTTTGGATTACCGTTTATTAGAGTTTCTCCAGACCACGGAACAGGTTTTGATATAGCAGGAAAATTTATAGCAGATCCATCTTCTTTTATACAGTCTGTTAAGTTGGTAAATAAACTACTCAGCTTGTAAGTTGTTAAACCAGATAATTGCATTTAATTGAGCTTGCATTAAGTCTTCAATAGATAGATGCAATTCCTTTAAAATATCGTCAACTTTATCTAACATTTCTTGTTCTAGATATTCTAAAGCTTTTAAAAGTTTTCCATGAATTCCTTTATACTCTAAAATGGCTTTTTTTATTTCGTCATCAACATTAATTTCTTCTAATATTTCTTTTTTTGGTTTTTCCATAATTAGACCTATTATAGATAATATTCCTACTAAAAATCCTTTATCCACTTTTTCTTTGTCTAAGTTTAATTTTTGGGATAGCAATTCTAGCATTTTTCCTCTTATTGCAGCTGTTTCAAATAATGTTTGTTTTTTATTTTCTTCATCTGCAAGATATATAGAAAGTAATAACCAATTTAAAAACTGCCTTTGTCCAAGTAAAGAGATTGCATGTCTTATGGACTTTATTTCCCTTCTTAGTCCAAATGCTGCAGAATTTATAAATCTTAGAAGCTCTATACTGATATCTGGATTTCTTTTTAGTTCCTCTTCTATTTTATCAATACTAAAATCGTTTACTACAGAGTTAAAGATATTTAATATTGCTAACTTTGAGGGTTTTACTTTGCTTTCATCAAATTCTTTTTTCTCTAGGAAAAAGTATCCTTCAAACAAATCTATATCTTTACTTTTTAATTTTTCAAAATCATCTAAAGATTTTACATTTTCTAAAATTTTAACTGCTGGTATTGATAAAGCTTTTTCTATTTCTTCTATAGACCTTAATATTAAATAGTCTGCGATACTTATATTTGGAGAGTTTAAATATGTTGCGATTTTAAAGTCTTCAACAAATCCTTCTTCTGTTATTATAATAACTTTTTCTTTGTCTAAAAATTGTAATATTTCTGGAGTACTTAATAAATTTGGAGAAAGTTTTATAAATGTTGGCTTTTTAATGTAAAAGTTTTCTAGAAATGTTAGAAAATCTTTTTCGCTTATTTCTTCTTCATTTATAAGTTTTATTCTATATCCAAATATATTTTCATTCTTATCTATTATAGGTATTTGTAAGAAAACTATAGAGTTTGACAATCTTTACCCTCGTCTACTAGTTTTATTCTTTCAAAACAAGGTTTATCTTTTGTTAAATCAACAAAAAATGCTTGAAATAGTAATCCTTCTTTTGAAACTTCATATTTTTTACTTATACCTGTTAGAAATTTTTGAATAGGTTCATCTAACCTCATACCTATAACAGAATGATAAGCTCCTGTCATACCAATGTCTGATAGATAAACTGTTCCTTTTGGTAAAACTTTTTCATCGGCAGTTGCTACATGAGAATGGGTTCCATAAACTATAGAAGCTCTTCCATCTACATAATATCCAAATGCAGTTTTTTCAGATGTTGCTTCTGCATGAAAGTCAACTATTATATAATCTACTTCATCTTTTATTTCACTATAAATTTCATCGAACTTTCTAAAAGGACAATCTAGAGGTAATCCCATAAAAACCCTTCCCATTAGATTTACAACTGCTATTTTTTTATTATTTTTTTCCACTATAACATATCCTTTTCCTGGTACTTCAGGAGGATAATTTGCAGGTCTTAATATCCTTTCCTCTTCTTTAAATATTTCAAAAATATCTTTCTTATCAAAAATATGATTTCCTGAAGTAAAAACATCAAATGGAAATTGTTTTAATTGATTTAGAACTTTTTTTGTTATACCAAATCCCCCTGCTATGTTTTCCACATTTATAGTAATAAAATCAGGTTTATATTTTTCTAAAATAAAGGGCAGAAACTGGTTTAGAGCTTTTCTTCCAGTTCTGCCTATTGTATCTCCTATAAATACGAATTTCATATTTGTCTTCCTCTATACAATATCTAGATAAGCTTTTTCTCCATGAGTGGATTCATCTATACCCATTCTTTCTTCATCTTTACTTACTTTTAGTCCTACAAGTGAGTCTGTAATCTTAAAAATTATAAATGTTATTAGTGCAGTATATACGCCTACTGCTACTACACCTATTATTTGTGGAACTAATAAAGAAATGTCTCCAGAAATTAAGCCATTTACTCCACCTACGGACTGCTTTGCAAAAATTGCCAAAAGTAAAGCTCCAAGGATTCCTCCAACTCCGTGAACTCCCCACACATCAAGGGAGTCATCGTATTTAAATTTAGCTTTTAAACTAACAACTGCCCAAAAACAAAGTAGCCCACCTAAAGAACCAATGATTATTCCTGCAAATACATCAACAAATCCTGCTGCTGGAGTAATAGTTGCAAGTCCTGCAATAAACCCTGTTATTAGACCTAAAGTTGTAGGTTTTTTGAACTTTATCCATTCTGCGAACATCCATGTTAATCCACCCATTATTGCTGCAAGGGTAGTTATTAAAGAAGCGGATACTGCTTGAGCGTTTATTGCAAGAGCAGAGCCACCGTTGAATCCAAACCATCCAAACCAAAGCAGTCCTGCCCCAATGGCAGCTAATGGCAAGTTTGAAGGTTTCATAACAGGTTCTAATCTTTTCCCAAGAACTAATGCTCCAACTAATGCTCCTATTCCACAAGTTTCATGAACAACAAGCCCTCCTGCAAAATCAAGAGTTCCTAAACTGCCAAGCCATCCTCCACCCCATATCCAGTGGGCTACCGGAACATAAACAAGAAGCGTCCACAAGATAGATATAATTATCCACGCTTTAAAATTCATTCTTTCTATAAATGCACCAACCATTAGTGCTACTGTAATAGCTGCAAAATTCATTTGAAAAAATAAAAATAGATAATGATATAAATTGTCAGCATTTGGAGAAGGATCTGAAGGATTAATTCCATTTAAAAAGGCGTATTTTAAAGTTCCTATTATTCCCCCTATATCTCCTCCAAATACCAGTGAGTATCCAATAATTATCCATACTAAACTTGCTAAACAAAAAGAAACCATTACCATTACAAATGTGTTTAACATACTTTTTGCTTTAGTTAAGCCTGCATAAAATGCAGGAAGACCAATCATTGCCATTAGTAAAACAAGGGCTGTGGAGATTAGAATCCATGCGTTGTCTGCAGGAATAATTTTCATGGCTACCTCTCCTTAATTTTTTTATTTAGCAACTTCAACAAATCTTGACTCTCTAATTGTAGTTACTTTTATTTGTCCTGGAAATTCTACTTCTTTTTCTATTCTTTTAGCTATTTCTTTAGTTAACATGTAAGCTTCTTCGTCAGACAGTTTTTCTGCATTTACAATAACTCTAACTTCTCTACCTGCCTGTATCGCAAAGGATTTTTCTACATTTTCAAAAGAGTTAACTATTGCTTCTATTTTTTCTAATCTATTTATATAAGACTGTAATGCTTCCCTTCTTGCTCCTGGTCTTGCTGCTGATAATGCATCTGCTGCTGCTACTAAAACTGCTTCTGGATATCTTGCAGGTTCGTCATTATGATGGTAAAGAATTGCATTTATTACCTCGTCAGGTTCTCCGTATCTTTTAGCAAGTTCTGCCCCTATCTTAGAGTGAGCTCCTCCCACTTCATGAGAAATAGATTTCCCAATATCATGCATTAAACCTCCTCTTCTTGCCATTTTTTCATCTAACCCAAGTTCAGCTGCCATCATTCCTGCTAAATATGCCACTTCTTTTGTATGAAGTAAAACGTTTTGAGTGTAAGAAGTTCTATAGTTTAGCTTTCCTATGTAGTAGTAAAGTTCAGGATGAACATCTGTGAATCCAAGCTCAAGGCATGTTTCTTCACCAAGTTTTCTAATATGTTCGTCCATTTCTTCTCTGACTTTTTCAACAACTTCTTCAATTCTTCCTGGATGTATTCTTCCATCAGCTATTAATCTTTCTAGTGCCTCTTTTGCAATTTCTCTTCTTAATGGGTCAAACGAAGAAATAGTTACTATATCTGGAGTATCATCAATTATAAGGTCAACCCCTGTTGCAAGTTCAAATGCTCTAATGTTCCTTCCTTCCCTTCCTATTATTCTACCTTTTAAATCATTACTTGGAAGGTCAACAACTGAAACTGTATAAGATGTGGTTACCTCTGGAGCCAGTCTTTGTATTGTAGTAACTAAATTCCATTTTGCCTTTCTTTCAGCTTCTTTTTGAGCTTCTTCTTCTATTTCCTTCATAAGTTTTGCTGCTTCAAGTTTTGCTTCTTCTTCTACCCTTCTCATTAGCTCTGCTTTTGCTTCTTCTTTTGTCATAGAAGCAATTCTTTGAAGTTCAAGTTCGTATCTTTCTTCTGCAGCTTTTAATTTTGCTTCTTTTTCTTCTATTTCTTTTTGGATAGCTTTTATTTCCTCTTCAAGTTTCTTTACTTCTTCCCACTTCCTATCTAGTTCTTCCTCTTTATGCTCTACCCTTGCAATTCTTTTTTCAAGTTGTGCTTCTTTCGCAATTAATGTTTTTTCTAAATTTTGAAGTTCTTCTCTTTCTTTCTTTAGTTCTTCTTCAAGTTGTTTTTTTCTTTCTAAAACTTGTTTTTCTATAATTAACTCCTGTTGTTTCTTCAGGTCTTCTGCTTCTCTAATGATTTGGCTAGCTTCAAGTTTAGCTTCTTTTTTAGCATTTTCTATAATTTCTCTAGCTTTTTCCTTTGCTTGTTTCTCAATTTGTTCTTTTTGTGAAATAATTTCTTGTGCTTTTCTTTCTTTTTCTTCTATTTGCTTTCCTAAAGTCATTTTGCATCCTATAAATCCAGTAGCACCACCTACTGCTAAAGCTGATATTCCTATTATTATTTCAATCATCTTTTCCTCCTTTTGCTGTTATTATTTGTGTTGGAGTAATAACCAAATCTACAGGGACATCATGCTCTTCAAATGGTATTTCATCTACAACTTGGAAATCATAAGCAACTCCTATTTTTATACCTTTCGTCATTCCTAAGAACCTGTCATAATATCCTTTTCCATAGCCTATTCTATATCCATTCCTATCAAATGCTACTGCTGGGACAAATACAACATCAATTTTTTCCTCTGGATAAACTTCACCTTTTGGTTCAGGAATAGAAAACTTCCCTTTTTTCAAATCCTGTAAATCTTTTACAATAACAGGGATGATAAAATTCCCTTCAACTTTTGGTAAAAGAACAGTTTTACCTAATCGTTGAAACTCATTGAGTAATGGGAGGAGGTTAACTTCATTTTTATGTGGATAATAAAAAAGAAATGAATTTTTATCCAAAACTAGAGGAAGATTTTTGATTCTTTGGATAATTTTATTACTATCTTCCTCTACTTTATTATAATAACTTCTTATATCTAAAATACTTTTCCTTATTCTTTCTTTCATATGACCTCCCATTACTCAATGGAAGGCCGCGGCATTCTTTAACCCGCGAGGCCGACGGGATTTATCCCCTATTTCTGGGGACATATATACAAGGTGGGTGCCCGCACCGGCACTGCTAATCGCAGTGAGCGGAATGTAGGGCTCCCTTTTCTGTTGGCATAGCCCAGAAAATTTAGGACATCCCTATCGCACCTCGCAGGCTAATTTTTAAAAATCTATATATATCAATAATCATTGTCCGCGTTTTGCCTTCCATTTAAGTTCTAAGTTTTACATTTAAAGTTTTAGTTAAATCTTCAACTAATTTTTCAACGATTTCATTAACTTCTTCATCTGATAGGTTTCTATCATCAGCATTAAATTCAACAGAAACAGCAATACTTTTTTTACTACTGTCTAAGTAATAAACATCAAATAATTTAACCTTTTTTGCAAATTTGCAAGATAGCTTTATAGCCTCTAGCAATTTACCTGTTTCAAAGTTTTCATCAACTTCAAAAGCAAGGTCTCTTTTAACACTTGGAAATTTAGGTATTGGTGCGAATACTTTTATTTGCTTATTTTTGTAAATGTTAAAAATATAATCCTCTTTTCCTATATCTTCTAAAGTTCTTGATACTGGTTTTAACTTAAGTTCACAAATGTAGGTGTTTTTAGGGATTTTTAGCTTCTCTGCTTTTTTAGGATAAATTTTACCAAAGTATCCTACTTCATTACCATTTACATAAACAGATGCAGACTCGTACTTGTTTAGATAAGGTTTATCAATTTCTTTAACTGATACATTTTCAAAGCCTAGAAATCTTAGATAACTATAGATTAATCCCTTTACTTTTAAGAAGTCCCATTCCTGTTTAGTAGAAAAACTTTTGTCAAACTTTGTGTAATTGTATCCATCAACAATTTTTCCTGATACTAAAAATCCTGCTCTAATTTCTTCATATTCTTCAAAGAATACCGATGATACCTCAAAAATAGCAATATCTTTAATTTGATGTCTAATGTTTTCTTGAAATGTTTGGACTAAAGATACTGCTAGGTTGTCCCTCATAATACTTTGGGATTTAAGTATGTAGTTAACAATCCTTATAGAAGGAACTTCTAGCTCTAAAGTATTGTAAATTTCTTCTCCAACGAATGTGTAAGTTAAAACTTCATTTAGACCATTAGAAATAAAAAACTGCCTTGTTAGATTTTCAAACTCATACCAGATAGGTTTTTCAAAGCCTTTAGTTGATACTGCAGGAAATTCTTCTTCTAAATTGTTTAATCCATGTATTCTTCCTACTTCCTCTACTAAATCTATTTCCCTTTCTAAATCGTATGCTCTAAATGCAGGGATTTTTGAGATTACTTTATCTTCCTGAACTTCACTTGGGATTTCCAGTCTGTTTAAAATTTCCCCTGCAGTTTTTGCGCTTAGCTTTTCGCCTAAAATTCTGTAAATAGTTTTTTCTCTTAAAACTATTTCTTTTGGCTGGTATTTGTTTTGATATATATCCTTTTCTCCAACAGCTTTTCCACCTGCTAGTTTAAGTATTAGCTCCACTGCTTTGTTTTGAGCTTCAGGAAGACTTTCTATATCAACTCCCCTTTCAAATCTGTATGAGCTTTCCGTTTGTATTGCTAATCTTTTTGCGGTTTTTCTAACAGAAGTAGGGTCAAAATTAGCTGCTTCTAAAAGGATATTTTTGGTGTTTTCGTCAACTTTTGAGCTATCACCTCCTATAATACCACCGAGAGCCAGTATCTTCTCCTCATCTGCAATAACAATATCTGTTTCTTTTAGCTCATATTCATTCCCTTCTAAAGCTAAAAACTTTTCACCATCTTTGGCGTTTCTGGCAATTACTTTACCTTTAATCTTGTCTAAATCAAATGCATGTAAAGGTTGCCCTTCTTGTAATAATATGTAGTTTGTAATGTCTACAACATTATTTATAACAGATTGTCCAGCCTTGATAAGTTTTAACTGGATATCTAAAGGTGATTGTTTAACAGAAACATTTTTAATAATAACCCCTCTGTATCTGTTTACTTTGTTTGATATTACTTCTATCTCAGGTGATATCTTGTTTAAAATCTCAATTGCTGGTTTTGTATCTTTTCTTTTTATACCAAAAACAGCCCCTATTTCCCTAGATAAACCTTTAACACTAAGTGCATCCGCTCTATTTGGAGTAATTTCTATCTCAAATATCCAGTCTTCACCAAGTCCAAGTAGTTTTGATGCATTTTCACCAATAGGGGTGTCTTCTCCAAGTAAAAATATTCCTTCACTACTTTCTTCTAATCCGAGCTCCTCTAGTGATAAAAACATTCCTTGAGAAATAAATGAACCAAATTTTACAGGCTTTATGAGGTTTCCTTTTATTATGGCCCCTTCTTTTGCAAGAATTACAACCTGCCCTGCAACTACATTATTAGCTCCTGTTATTACCTGATATTCATTATTACCATCTGTGGCTTTACAAATAAACAGTTTATCTCTTTCTGGGTGTTTTTCTACAGATAAAACTTTAACGGTAATAATGTTCTCTATATATTCACCAAATTTATAAACTGTAGTTTCTAATCCTGTTTCATTAAGCCTTTCTGCTATTATTGTTGGATGCTCATCTATATCTATAAACTCTTTTATCCAACTATAAGGAGCCTTCATTTCTTACCTCTAAAAGCCTGTAAATTGTGAGTTAAATCTTAAGTCATTTGTAAATAGCAGTCTTATATCTGGAATCTGGTACTTCAGCATTGTAATTCTTTCTATACCAAGCCCAAATGCAAAACCTGAGTACTTTTCAGGATCAATTCCAACTGCTTTAAATACATTAGGGTCAACCATACCAGCTCCAAGTATCTCAAGCCAGCCAGTTCCTTTACAAACTCTACAACCTTCACCTTTACAAACTGTGCAACCTATGTCTACCTCAACAGAAGGTTCTGTAAATGGAAAATAACTAGGTCTAAGTCTAATTGGAATATTTTTTCCAAAAACTGCCTCAAGGAATGTTTTTAATGTTCCTTTTAAATGTTTGAAACTTACATTTTCATCTACAAACAAACCTTCTATCTGATGAAACATAGGTGAGTGGGTTGGGTCTGCATCTTTTCTGTAAACTCTACCAGGGGCAACAATTGCTATTGGAGGTTTTCTCTTTAGCATTGCCCTTATTTGAACTGGTGAAGTATGGGTTCTTAAAACATATCCTTCTTTATTTATAAAGAAAGTATCCTGCATATCTCTAGCAGGATGGTCTTTAGGAATATTAAGCATATCAAAGTTATACTCTTCTTTTTCTACCTCTGGACCTTCTTCTATCTTAAAGCCTATATAGGCAAATATATCTGTGATTTCTTTTAAAGTTCTTTTTACAACATGAGAAGTTCCAGACTGTATCCACGAAGGTGGAAGGGTTATATCTACCTTGGATTTTTTTAACTCTTTTTCTAATAACTTCTCTTTAATTTCCTGTTCTTTAGCTTTAATAAACTCTTCAAAAAATTCCTTTATTTCGTTGGCAAGTTTTCCTATTTCCTTTCTTTTTTCAGGTGGAACTTCTTTTAAGCTTTTTAGAACTTTAGTAATTTCTCCCTTCTTACCTATAATTTCAGCTTTTAACTTCTGTAATATCTGAAGATCTTTAGCTTCTTCTATAAGCTTTTTATATTCTTCTTTTAAAGCTTTTAACTTTTCCTGCAGTTCCACCTGAAAACTCCCTCAAAAGAGTTTTATGCAAGTGCTGCTTTAGCAGTTTCTACTAATTTTGCAAACCCTTCTGGATCTTGGACAGCAATATCTGCTAAAACTTTTCTATCAAGCTCTACACCTGCTTTTTTTAGACCATTTATAAGAAAGTCCATTTAATCTAGCTGCAGCGTTAATCCTTTGTATCCAGAGTCTTCTAAATTCTCTTTTTCTTAGTCTTCTATCTCTATACTCATACTGTAAAGACCTTAAAATCTGTTCTTTTGCTCTTCTGTAAGAGCGGTGTTTTGCTCCGTAATATCCTTTTGCAAGTTTTAAAATTTTCTTTTTATGCTTCTTAGATGATGGCCCTTTTACTCTCATTTATCTTTCCTCCTTTTCAGCTTTACTTATGCGTAAGGTAGTAATTTCTTTAGTTTTTGTTCAATAGTTTCTGGAGCATATTTAGCTTTTCTTCCCTGTCTTTTTCTTTTGCTAGTTTTTTTCGTGCTGTAGTGTGAAACTCCACCTTTGTAGTATTTAACCTTTCCTTTAGCAGTAATTTTTAGCCTTTTTGCAGCAGTTCTATTTGTTTTCATTTTTACTTTAGCCATAAAAAAAACCTCCTTAACTTAATTAGTTTGAAAATGTTAAAATCTTAGGAAAATAAAATTTAGGAGCAAAACACCGCTCTTACAGAAGAGCAAAAGAACAGATTTTAAGGTCTTTACAGTATGAGTATAGAGATAGAAGACTAAGAAAAAGAGAATTTAGAAGACTCTGGATACAAAGGATTAACGCTGCAGCTAGATTAAATGGACTTTC
>QNYP01000084.1 GCA_003978675.1 Hydrogenothermus sp. | reverse complement strand
GCATTAAAGATAGTATCTGAAAGAGAAAAAATCTCAATTAAAGATGCAAAAAAGCTGTATGAGGGCTTAATTTTACCTGATAGAGATGAAAATTTAAACATAATGCAAAATAACTTAAAAGATGTAATATTGAAACTATTAAAAGTCATGAAGGATAAAAAGTTAATCCCTGAAGAAGCAAACTTTGAACCAAATGAACTTATAGAAGTTAAATTTGTAAAAGGGAAACAATGATAGATTTTTTTAGGCTATTAATCAGGTTTAAATTAAGGCATATATTTTATTTTACACTAGTTGTTTCTGCCATTTTTTCAATATCTTTGTTTACTATATCATTTTCTAATTTTTATTTGGGACAATTGAAAAAATCTACAGTAGAAAAATTAAAAATAAAATTATCTTTAGCTTCTGAGCTCATAGAAAAAAACATAAATCAAGGAAATTTATCAGAGGTTGAAGCTGTTGTTGCGTACCTTTCAACAATGAAAAACATAGAAGAAGTATTTTTAACCGACGAAAGAGGAAAAATTATCTTTTCTTCATCAAAAAAATACATAGGAAAAAATATAGAAGAAGTTTTAAAAAAATTTCCCTTAAAAAAACTTTTAAAAGAAAAAATATCGTATCTGTTTTCTAAAAACAATGAATATATATATGCAATAGATAAAATATTTCTCAAGGATATATCAGCTATCAGACCTATAAAACATGGAAACCTTATTGTTGTTTATAACTTTAAAAAAGAACTTCTGTCTGCTAAATGGGCTCTAGCAAAATCTATATTTATATTTATGTTAAGCATAATAAGTGCAGGCTTTATAATAGATATGATATTTAAAAAATATATATCACGAAGAATAGAAATAATAACATGTGTTTTAGAAAAAGTATCCAAAGGAAATTTGGAGGTAAAAATATCTGTCTTTGGAAATGATGAAATAAAATCTATTGCAGAAAAAATAAATGAGATGATAGATAAGTTAAAAGGTTATGTATACTATGATCATCTAACTGGAGTATTTAATAGACACTCCTTTGAAAAAAAAGTAAACAGAAAAATTCACAAAAACGAAAAATTTGCAATTGTAATGTTTGATACAGATAATTTTAAAGATATAAATGACTTATTTGGACATTACATAGGAGATAAACTTCTTCAACAATATGCTTCAAGACTTGAGAAAGAAATAGGAGAAAATGGATTTGTAGGAAGATTTGGTGGAGATGAATTTTTATTATGTATAAAAGGATATTGTTATAAAAATGATGGAGAATTAAAAAATAAAGTAGAAAGGATTTTAAAAGTTTTATCTAATCCATTCTTTGTAGATAATTATAAAATTGATATAACTTCAACGGCTGGAATTGCAAAATTTCCAGAACATGCTAAGAACTATACAGATTTACTAAAACTTGCTGATATAGCTCTATACTATGGAAAAGAGATTGGTAAGAATATTGCTGTTATAGCTAATGAAAATATAGTTAAGCAAAATATTAGAAAAGCAGAGATTACATCCCATATAAGAGATGCGATAGAAAACAAAGAATTTTTCATTGTATATCAACCTATAGTATCAGCAAAAGATTTTAAAATCACAGGACTCGAAGCATTACTTAGATGGAATTCCCCTACTCTCGGTTTCATATCTCCTGCAGAATTTATTCCTATTCTTGAGGAAACCGGATTAATAAAAGAAGTAGGTAAATGGGTTTTTAGAGAAGTATTAAAGCAATCCATAATATGGGAAAACTATGGGATAAAAAATATAAAAGTAAATGTAAATGTTGATATTCAACAGCTTTTAGAAACAGATTTTTATAAATTCTTAAAAGATGAAATTCTCAGTAAGAATTTTGAAAAATTAAAACTTGGTATAGAAATAACAGAAAGTGAAGCTATGCAATATCCAGAACTAATTATAGAAAAAATCAAACAATTAAGATTATCAGGAATAGTAATATCTATAGATGACTTCGGAACTGGAAATTCTTCTTTAAGTTATTTAAAAACAATGAATGTGGACTATATAAAAATAGATAAATCTTTCATTGATGGTGTTCCAAATGATGAGCATAGTGCAATCCTAGTAAAAACGATAATTAATTTATCTAAACTTTTTGGATATAAAACAGTTGCAGAAGGAGTAGAAACTAAAGAACAAGTAGAGTATCTGAAACAACTAGGCTGTGATGAATTACAAGGGTATTATTTTAGTAAACCTGTTCCTCCTGAAGAAATTATTAATATATATAAAAAATTTAATCAAGAAACTAATTGAGGTATTTTTAAAAGTCTTTTTGCATTTTCATCTGTTATTTTTTCTAACTCTTCAGGAGAAATTCCAAGTAAGTTTGCAACAAAATCTCTTGTGTAAAAAATATAAGAAGGTTTATTTGGTTTCCCTCTTTTCTTTTGTGGAGCTAAAAATGGACTATCAGTTTCTAAAAGAAGTCTATCTAAAGGAACCTTTTTTAGGACTTCTCTTAAACTTTCTGCTTTTGGATATGTGATATTACCAGCAAAAGATATATAAAATCCCATATCTACACATTTTTCCATCATTTGTAAATCTCCACCAAAACAGTGGATAATTCCACTTGCTTCAAATGGTGCATAATTTTTTAATATAGCTTCTGTGTCCCTATTTGCTTCTCTAGAGTGGACAATTAAAGGTAAGTTTAATTCTTTTGCTATTTCTATTTGCCTTTCAAAAAAATATATCTGTTTATCCTTTGGAGTTATATCTCTATAATAATCAAGACCGCATTCCCCAATTGCAACAACCTTTTCTTCTTCTCTCGCGAGTTCTTTTAAATCTTTCAAATCTTCGTCTGTAATCTCATTAACATCATAAGGATGATATCCAATAGATGCATAAACATTTTCATATTTGTTTGTTATTTCAATAGCTTTTTTTATTTCTTCTTTATCACATCCTATAGTTATAAGAAAATCTACCCTTTCTAAACTTTCCTTTAAGTCTTCTTCAGATTTAAGCATATCTAAATGGCAGTGAGTATCTATCATAAAATTTTCCTCCTTCTTACACAGGGTCAGGTAATGTTCCTGCTGGAGCATCTGGTGTTGAAGATTCAGAAATTACATTTACTTCTTTATTTCTACATCTGTTTTTAACAGGAACACCATATTGTTCACATATAGCGAAGAATTCTTCACATGTAATAGTTTCCTTATCAAGTAATAGCTCAACAATAGCTACAACAGCATCCTTGTAGCTTTCTATAATATTTTTAGCTTTTTCATATGCTTCCCTTAGGATTTTGTTTACTTGCTCATCTATTTTTCTAGCAGTTTCTTCACTTATTTGAGGTTCTCCTTGAGGAGAAAACAATCCTGCATTTCTATTGACAGATACATGTATAGGACCAATTTCATCAAACATTCCCCAAGAAGCAACCATTCTATAAGCTAACTCTGTAGCTCTCATTAGGTCATTTTCTGCACCTGTTGTAATTCCGTCTTTACCATAAAACACCTCTTCAGCTGCCCTACCACCAAATAGTTGTAGTATTCTAGCCATTAAGTCTTTCTTAGAATATAGATGTCTATCTTCCTCTGGAAGATTAACAGTAACTCCCAAAGCCATTCCCCTAGGTATTATAGAAACCTTATGAAGAGGGTCTGCATTTTCAAGCATTACACTAACAAGAGCATGTCCTGTCTCATGATACGCAATTTTTTCTTTTTCTTTAGGAGTTATTGCCATACCTTTTCTCTCAAGTCCCATCATTATTCTATCTAAAGCATCCTCAAATTCCTGCATACCAACTTTTTCTTTATTTCTTCTAGCTGCAAGGAGTGCTGCCTCATTAACTACATTTTCTAAATCTGCTCCTGAAAATCCTGGAGTTCCTCTTGCTATTACCATCAAATCTACATCTTCTGCTAAAGGTATATTTTTCTTTTCAACATGAACTTTAAGTATTTCATATCTACCTTTAACATCTGGTTTTGGAACTGATATTTGTCTATCAAATCTCCCTGGTCTAAGAAGAGCTGGGTCTAGAATATCTGGTCTGTTTGTAGCAGCAATAACAATTATCCCTTCATTTGAGTCAAATCCATCAAGTTCAACAAGCAATTGGTTTAAGGTTTGTTCTCGTTCATCATGTCCGCCACCAAAACTAACCCCACTTCTTGCCCTTCCAACTGCATCTATTTCATCTATAAATATTAAACAAGGAGCATGTTTCTTAGCTGTTTCAAATAAATCTCTTACTCTAGCAGCTCCAACTCCAACAAACATTTCCACAAAATCAGAACCAGAAGCGGAAATAAATGGGACATCTGCTTCACCAGCTATAGCTTTTGCAAGTAGAGTTTTACCAACTCCCGGATCTCCATAAAAAAGTATACCTTTAGGAGCTCTTCCCCCTAACTTTTGAAATTTTTGAGGGTCTTTTAAATAATCTATAATCTCTTTAACTTCTTCTTTTACCTCATCCATTCCAGCTACATCATCAAGTTTAACCTTTGGCTTTTCTTCTAGATAAACTTTAGCCTTACTTTTAGCAAAAGAAAATGCTCTATTTGCTCCACCAGACATTTGTCTCATCATAAATATCCAAAGTCCAATAAACAGAATAATAGGTAACCAAGATATTAAAAGTGTAGCTATCCATCCATGGTTTTCTACAGGGATTACTTTTACATTAACATTATTATCCGTTAGGATGTCATATATCTTGTCATACCCCTTTGGAATAGCTGTTTCTATTTTTTTACCTTCCGATGTTGTCGCTAAAACCTCTTCTCCTTTTATAGTTACTTCCTTAACTTTTCCTTCATAAATAAGGTCTACAAATTGAGTAAATGAGACTTTATTATCTACTATCTGAGTAGTTCCAAACATATTAAATGCAAGTATCATCAATGCACCTATTAAAAACCATATAAATAAACTCTTAGTTATTTGCACTTTTTACCTCCTTTAAAGTAAAACAAATAATTTTTTTTGAGCTTTCTTTTATTGGATAAAAAGCACTTCTACAAAAACCTGCTATCCATAATATTTTATCCTGAAATAAAACTAAAGGCACTTTATCTCTTTCAAGTTTTGGAATTTTAAGGTCTATAAATATATCTTTTAACTTTTTCTCTGAAGACCTTCCAAATGGGACAAATTTATCTCCATTTCTTCTGTTCCTAACAATAAACCCTTCTTCCATTTGTGAAATATATTCAAAACAAACTTTATTTTTTGCGTATTTTAATTTATCAATATTTGAAAAGTTTTCAATGGTTGAAGTTATAATAAGATTTGCCTCTTTTATGTGCACTTCATCATTTGGGTAAAGCTTATACTCATAACTAACAGATTTATCATAATTACTTTCTATATACAAAAGATCATATTCCTTTTTTAGAATAAATCCTTTTTGGAGTTTAAATTGCCAATTTTTATTTTTTTCTAATAATTTCAATACTTCAAAAAGTTGCTTATAAGATATTTTTATACTATAGTTTTCCAAAAGCCATTTATCTATAATCCTATAAATTATGGCTTTATCTAAATGTAAGAGTTCATTTAAGTTTAAAAATTTACTTTTATATAGACTCTTATATTCCTTAACTAAATTATCAAAAAATACTTCATCAATATTTAAGAAACTACTGAGATTAAATAAAGAATTTTCTAAAGATGGATTTATTTCCTTTAATAAAGGAATTATACTTTTTCTAACCTTATTCCTTAGAATAGTTTCATCTTCATTTGTAATATCCTCAAAAAATCTTATTTTATTCTCATAGGCATATTCGTAAATCTCATCTTTTGTTATGTATATCATAGGTCTAATAATATTTCCTTCTTTTGGCTTAAACCCTTTCAGTCCATTTTTGCTACCTTGTAGAAACCACAGAACCATAGTTTCTGCTAGATCTGAAAGATGATGGGCTGTGGCTACTTTATTAAAACCTTCTTTATGTAAAATTTCTGTGAAAAATTTATACCTTAAGTTTCTTCCTGCTTCTTCTAGAGAAAGTTTATTTTTTTTTGCATATGAAAATAAATCTTCCTTTTTTGTAAACGCTTTTATTTCAAGTTTCTTAGAAAGTTCTTTAACAAACAGTTCTTCTTCATCTGACTGCTTTCTTATACTATGGTTGAAGTAAGCAACGGCAACTTCTCTAATATTAAGATAATTTTTAAATTTTAAGATAAGATGAAGCAAGACAGATGAGTCTACACCTGTGGAAAATGCTATTAGAAGATTATCATCAGGAGATATTAAATTAAAATCTGATATTGCTTTAAGAAATTTCTTTTCAAGATTCATTTTTAATGGTGGCGGTGGCAGGACTCGAACCTGCGACTCCGCGGATATGAGCCGCGTGCTCTAACCAGCTGAGCTACACCGCCACTAAAATTATTAATTTATTTAGATACAGTTTGTTTTGCTTTGTTAATTTTTTGAGCGTATCTTGATACTCTTCTTGCAGCTTCGTTTTTATGAATAGCTCCCTTAGCAGCAGCTCTATAGGCAATCTTTTGAGCTAATGGAAGTAGTTTTTCCGCTGTTTCAACATCTCCCTTTTTGAGAGCCTCTCTTATTCTTTTAAATGCAGTTCTCATTCTAGAGATATGGTATTTGTTTATAAGTCTTCTTCTCTCCGATTGTCTAGCTCTTTTCCTAGCACTTTTTGTATTGGCCATTAGTTCCTCCTAAAAATTTTAGCGACCAAATAATTTACAATATTTGACCTCTTAAATCAAGGCTTATATTATACAAACTTTTTACTAATAGTTCAATTTTATATAATATTATAACTTATAAAGCTAATTTGGAGGCTAGTATATGTCTATAGGTTTTGAAGTGGAAGTTGAAGAAAAAAATATCTCAGAACTTGGTTTGCCTGCTAAAGTAGTTTTATTTGATGATGATTGGCACACTTTTGATGAAGTCATAGCTCAACTAATGAAAGCTTTAAAATGCCCTTATGAAGTTGCAGAAAAGTTAACCTGGGAAGTTCATAATAAAGGAAAAGCAGTGGTCTTTGAAGGAGATTTAGAAGAAGCTATTAAAGTTGCAAATATCCTCGAAGAAATAGACCTATCAGTAGAAATATATATTTAGCCTCCTATACTTGTCATTATTCTTCTACACTCTCCAAATGCATAACCATTAAATTGGATATTTTGATTAGATATTTCCTTAGCTACTATCACTTTTTCTATGAATTTTTCAAGTTCTTCCTCTGAACCATATTTAAGAACATCTTTTGCAACTATTTCTTCATCAGTTCTTAAACACAGTTTTATATTTCCTTCTACAGTTAATCTTAACTTTGAGCAACCATCACAAAATGGATTAGTTATAGGAGTTATAAATCCAACTTTTGTATTTATTGAAGGAATTAAATAAACCCTTGCTGCTCCACTTCCTATTGATGTTGTTGGAATTAGTTCTCCGTATTTTTCTTCTATTATATTTTTTACTCTTTCTAATGGCTCTACCATTTCTTTTTTCCAGTCTATTTGTCCTTGTCCTATTGGCATCATTTCTATAAATCTAATCTCTAATTCATATTCTTTTCCAAACTCTACAAAATCTAATGCTTCTTTTTCATTTAGATTTCTTATTATTACTGCATTTATTTTTATAGGCTCTATTCCATATTTTTTTGCTTCTTCTATACCTTCGATTACATCTTTCAAGTGGCCTTTTGTTATGTTATAAAAAAGCTGTGGGTTTAAACTATCTATTGAAATATTAAGCCTACTTAAACCTGCTTCTTTTAAGGCTTTTGCATGTTTTTTTAATGTAATTGCGTTTGTAGTTAGTGCTATATCTTCTATACCTACATCTTTTAACATTTTTATAAATACATCTAAATCCTGTCTTAAAAGAGGTTCTCCTCCTGTTATTCTAACTGTCTTTAGTCCATATTTTTTTAATGCTTTTACAAGTCTAGTCATATCTTCATAAGATAAAATTTCTTCTCTTGGGACAAAATCATGTTCTTCTGGTCTGCAATAGAAACATTTAAGATTACATCTATCGGTTATTGAAATTCTTAAATATGTTATTTGAGTTAGGTCTGATGGTTTTCTATCTGGTATTAGTTTTATTTTTCCATTATTTATAACACTTATCATTGATTTCTTACCTTAAAGTTTTTGTTTACATTAGGATATTACTTTTATCCCGATTTGACAACTATGACATATCGCATAAGAATTAAAGATGTTCAAATCCTTTTATTTTAAGCGGTACATCTTGTAGATATATTCCTTTTCCTTCTTCTATGTGTCCTATTTTTAAACAGTCTTTAAAATATTTTGCATTTTCTTTAGAAACTGTAAATGCAAGCTGGTAATCTTCTCCTCCGTAAAGGGTATATTCTAAAGGGTCTTTAGAGTATTTTTTTGCAAATTTTTCTAAAAGTGGTGAAATTGGAATATTTTCTAAAACTATTTTTTTATTACTCATCTGTGAAATATGTCCTAAATCTGCAACAAGTCCATCACTTATATCTATACAGGAATTTGCATATTTTTGAATTCTTTCCTGTATATCTATTCTAGCTACAGGTCTTGTATGGTATTTTAATAACTCTTTTTCAAAATCTTCCAAATTTTTTATGTCTTGTAGCAAAATTTCTAAACCTGCCCTTGATAAACCTGTATATCCTGATATAAAAATTAAATCTCCTTCTTCTGCATTGCTCCTTGATATGAATTTTTCTGTTTCTCCTGTTAAAAATAAATCAAATATTATTTCATCTGCAGATGAAGTGTTTCCTCCAATGATTTCAAGTTTATAAAAGTTTTTTGCCTCGTTTATACCATTATAAACTTCTTCTAAAAAGGAAATTTCTATACTTTTTGGAACTGCTATCGATATAAGTCCCCATCTTGGGATTCCTCCACAGGCAACTATATCACTAACATTTACACTAACTAACTTCCATCCTAAATCAATAGGGTTAATTTTGTTTCTTACAAAGTGTCTATTTTCTACCTGTATATCTGCAGTAAAAAGTAATTTTTTTCCATTAACATTCACACAAGCACAATCATCTCCAAATCCAATTAGAACATCTTTATCGCTTATTGATAAAATGCTTGTTAGTTTTTTTATTATTTCAAATTCTGCCATTTTAATTCTCTATATAAACCATATTACTTTTATACCAGCCCCATACAGTTGGAAATACATTCTTTAGTTTGTTTTTTACTGCTACCAGTTCTTCAGGAGCTACTATAAATATCATTGGTTGATATTCTCCTATTATTTTAAATGCCTTTTTGTAAAGCTCATCTCTTTTTTTAGGGTCTAGTTCTACTGATGCTTTTTCAAAAAGCTTATCAATTTCTGATTCCCATTTTGTTGCTGGTTGTTTTTGATTCGGATACCACATATGAAGATGACCAGAAGATAACCAAACGTTTTGCCCAAAGTATGGGTCTAAACTTCCTGTTAATCCAATTATTACTGCTTCAAAATCGTAAGAACTCATTAGTTTTGAGACCAAATTATTAAAATCTAAGGTTTGAAAATTTACATCTATACCTATCTTTTTTAAATCATCTTTAATTATGTTTCCAATAGCTTCTCTTTCTTTATTACCTGCATTTGTTATTAAAGTAAATTCTAATTTATGCCCTTCATTATCATATAAAAAACCGTCTTTTCCTTCTTTAAAACCTATTGATAGTAAAATTTCTCTGGCTTTTTTTAAATTGTATGGGTATTTGGGATAATAATTTTCATCAAATAGTCTTGTATTTGCAGGGGTTACTGCTGTATAAATTGGGTAAGCTAAACCATTGTAAACCAGATTTATAATTCCTTTTCTGTCCACAGCATAAGAAATTGCCTGTCTGAATTTTTTATTCTGAAACCATTTTAATTTATATTTTTCAATTGGCGCTTTTGGATTTTGGTTAAATACTATAAATGTTGTTGATGGAGTAGCACCCAAATTGTAAATAGTAAAGTTTTTCTCCTTTGCATTTTTTATAAGCTCATATAAATCTGAAGCTCTAACTGAGTAAATATCAATTTCTCCTGATAAAAATTTTATAAGCTGAACATCTGGGTCTGAAATAATTGGAGCTTTTATCTGGGTAATATACGGCAGTTTTTGACCTTTTTGATCTTTTTCCCAATAAAGCTCATTTCTCTCATAAATTGCAATTTGTGATGCTTTGTATTCCACTAATTTATAAGCTCCTGTACCTATTATTTCTTTTGGGTCTGTATTTATATTCCAAGCCGATGGAAAAGTTTTATTCTTCACAAATTTTTCAAGTTTATGTTTTGGAAGTATTGGCTGTCCTACTGCACTTAAAAAAGGTGCAAATGGTTTTGGGAGGGTAAACTTTACTATCTTCTCACTAACTTTTTCTACTTTAAAAGGTTTTCCCTCTACTAACAAAACATCTCTAGAAGATGTTGGAATATCTGGATTGTAGTAGATTTGATTGTATGTAAACACAATATCATCAGCAGTTACAGGTTCACCATCAAACCAGTAAGCATCTTTTCTAATATAAAAATACCATATAGTCCCATCTTCATTATGTTCCCATTTTTCTGCTAAGTCTGGCTCTGGTAATAAAGTTTTTATATTTGTTTTTGTAAGTCCATTAAATAGGTATCCTATAACTGCTGTAGATGTTGTTTCTTGTGCCATTGCAGGGTTAAAAGTCTTTGCATCACCAGAAAGAGTTTTTTTTAAAACACCACCGGGTATGCCTATGGAAGTATCAACTTTTGTTATATCTATCTTTTTTACTACAGATGTATCTATTGCTTCACCACTTGGAGAGATGAGATAAAAAGGGAGAAACAAGATAATTATAGAAGCAATGGCTAAAAATATATATAAAATCTTATCTTTCATTCTCTTCTAAAGGTTTGGCTTCTTCTTCAAGCAAAATAGGAATATCATCTTCTATTGGGTAGAATACAACGCAACTTTTACATACGAGTATATTACTTTCTTTATCATATATTAAGTCTGATTTGCATTTAGGGCATACTATTATTTTCAGAAGTTTTTCATCAATCATTTTCCTCTTCCAATGAAAAATCTACAGGTCTTTTAGGAATTACAGTTGTTATTGCATGTTTGTATACTAAGACTTGTCTTGGACCTTCTTTTATTAGAATTGTAAATGTATCAAAATATCTTATTTTTCCTTCAAGCTTAACACCATTCACAAGATATATCTTAACTCTAACATTTGCCTTTCTTATTGTATTTAAGAATTTTTCCTGAATTCTTGGCTGTTTCTTTTTTCCCACTCCTGTTTCCTCCTTTGTTAATGCATTGCCACATTATACAGTTTTTCTCCTAATTTTACGATTTTGTTATAATCTTTCAATGATTTTTTCCATCTATCAGGTATAGCTTCTTCTCCATTATAAGCTCCTGCGAATGCCCCTGCAATAAGGGCTATTGCATCTGTATCTCCTCCAAAATCTCCATAAGAATTAACTGCATTTATTATTGTATTTTCCACAGAAGAAGAAGTTTTTAAAAACACAAACAATGCTTGTGAAACTGCCTCTAATGCAAAAGAACCATTACCCAAAACATTTACAGCAGTTTCATAATCTGCATTTTCTTTTATAAGTAGATTAATTTTATCTAAATATTCTTTAGTTTCTTCCAAAGACACAAAAGTTTTTAAAAGTTCTATAAAGTAAGGATATTCATCCTCAAGATAAAATTTACCTTGCATTAATTCTCCAATAGCAACAGCCAAAATACTTGCAACATCTAAAACAATTTCATTTTTATGAGTTATCATTACAACAGCTTTAGCTCCTTCAACTGCTAAAACAGGATTTGTATAATGAAACATTCCAATTGGAATAGCTGGCAAAGCTCCTTCTATTGAGCTACCACCTCTTTTTGGGTCTTTACCTTGTTTTATTTCTTCTAAAGAGACTAAGAAATAAGGGTCTACATAGTTATGAAGCTCCTCTTTTTCATACCAGTCTAAATACCTTTCAATAATATCTTTTATATCTAATCTTCCTCTAGAAGATAAACTTTCTGCAATAATCTTTACAATTTCAAACTCACTTGTTGTTTCTCCTTTTCTTAAAAAATTTGCAGGAGAAGAAGGATGAGGTTCACATAAATCTGTAATTTTGCCTCCATAATGAAGTATTACTTCATCAAAGGGAAGTTCTTCAACACACATTCCCATACTATCTCCTATAGCACAACCAAGTAAAGCTCCTGTAAATCTATCTTTCATGTATTAGCTCTCCTTTTTTTCAGGGCGAAGAGTAGGGAAAAGGATAACTTCTCTTATAGAAGATGTATCTGCTAACATCATTACAAGTCTATCTATTCCAATTCCTTCTCCACCTGTAGGAGGAAGTCCATACTCTAAAGCCATTAAAAAGTTTTCATCTATATCCATAGCTTCTTCATCTTTAGCTTTATCTTTTAGCTGTTGCATAAATCTTTCTCTCTGGTCTTCTGGGTCGTTTAACTCTGTGTATGCATTTGCAAGTTCTTTTTTGTTTATTATTAGCTCAAATCTCTCAACTAAATCTGGATCTTCTCTATGGGTTTTTGCAAGTGGTGATAAGACTTTTGGAAAGTCCATTACAAATGTAGGTTGTATTAAATCTTCTTCTATAAAATGTTCAAATAGTTTATCAAGGATTTTTGCGTGAGTTAACTCATCTGCATTTTTTATTCCTATTTCTTTTGCAAATGCTCTCACTTTTTCTTCATCAAGGAAAAACTCTTTATTTTTTCCTGTTTTTTCTTTTAATGCATCAAAAAACTTTAACCTTCTAAATGGCTTTTCAAAATCTAATTCTTGTCCTTCCCAAGTTATTTTTAAAGTTCCTTTTGTATCTAAAAGTATTTTTCTAAACAATTCTTCAGTCATATCCATTAAATCGTAATAATCTAAGTAAGCTCCGTAAAACTCAACCATTGTAAACTCTGGGTTATGAGTTGTATCTATACCTTCATTTCTAAAGTTTCTTCCTATTTCATAAACTCTATTAAATCCTCCAACTACAAGCATTTTTAAATAAAGTTCTGGAGCAATTCTCAAAAACATATCTATATCTAAAGCATTATGATGAGTTATAAAAGGTTTAGCCATAGCACCAGAAGCTACAGACTGTAAAATTGGAGTTTCAACTTCCATAAAGCCCTTGCTTTCTAAATACTCTCTTAAACTTTTTATTGCTTTTGCTCTAAGTTTAAATATTTCTCTAGCTTCTTTATTGGCTATAAGGTCTACATATCTATGTCTGTATCTAGTTTCTACATCTTTCAATCCGTGCCATTTTTCAGGTAAAGGTCTCAATGCTTTAGTTAAAAGTTTTGCATCTTTAACTTCTACTGTTAGTTCTCCAGTCATAGTTCTAAAAAGTTGTCCTTCAACACCTATAATGTCACCTACATCTAACATATCCATTAATTTTTGGTAGTTTTCTTCTCCTAAAGTATCCTTCCTAAAATAAACTTGTAATTTTCCATCTGCATCTTGGATATGCCCAAATGCTGCTTTTCCTTGGTCTCTTAGAGATATCAACCTCCCTGCAACTTTCACATTTTCTCTATTTGGATCTAAATCAAATTGGGATTTTACTTCAAAAACTGGCAAAGCATTTTCTTCTTTTGTTTCTTCCTCCGCTAATAATGTTAACTTTCCTTCTATTCTTTCTAATTTTCCTTTAAATGCTGTTTCTTGATTTGGTGCAAACTTACCTGTAGACTGGGGAATTATAACCTGAAGTTCCACAGGTTTTTCTAAATCTGCAAATCTAATTACATATTTATCATCTCTTTTTGAAACTCTTTTTATTTTTCCTTTTACTATGAACTCCTTATCTTTTGGAACAGGCTTTTCATATTTTTCTCTAACTTTGTCTAAAGCTACCGTAATTTCAAACTTATGAGGATATGGATTTATTCCTTCCTTCTTTAAATTTTCTACTAACTGCTTTCTACTTGGAATAATTTCTTCAGGCATTAATTCCTCCAAAGATTTTTAAAGATTAATCATAATATTTTATTATTTTTGCTTTCCTTCTAAAAGTTTTTGAAGCTTAGCAAATGGAGAATTTTTTCTTTTCTCTTTTTCTTCACAATTGCAAGGATTTTCATTTTTGTTAGCTCCACAAATTGGACATATACCTTTACAGTTTTCATCACACAAGGGTTTCATTGGAGTTTTTACAAGAATTTCTTCCCTAATAAATTCGTTTAAATCAAACTTTTCTTCATCTTCTAAGTATTGCGTATCTAAATCTCCACTTCCTAGTTTTCCACTTTCTAGCTTTTTAGTTGATAAAAATACATTACTTGTTCCAGACAAATCCATATTAAAAGGTTCTAAACATCTACTACATTCTACTTGAACATCACTTTTAAAATTCATAGAAACTGCATAACCATTCTTTTCTTTTATAATGTATAAATTCACTTTAACATCTTCACTTGATGAGTATTCTTCTGGTAAATCTAGACTATCAAAAGGAACTTCATACTCTTTTTTAACAAATTTTTCTTTTCT
>QNYP01000085.1 GCA_003978675.1 Hydrogenothermus sp. | reverse complement strand
GGGCTGTCCACACTGTTTACAGGAATTTTTCTTCTATAACAATAATTGTAAATTTCTCTTTGTAAATTTATATCATCCACAGCAACTATAACTAACTCCTTCCGTTTAATCCTAATATCACAGTTGTTGCAAAGGATATAAAAAGTGATTTTATAAAAAAATTATCTAAAAAAAACAAAATTAAACTTATCAATAGAGCTTTTCTATTTACAGATTTAGATGGTAAGGATTTAGTTATAGTTGCTGTGGATGATATAAATTTACAAAGAGAAATTTACAATTATTGTTATAGAAGAAAAATTCCTGTAAACAGTGTGGACAGCCCCCAGTATTGCACATTTTTGTTCCCTGCTTATATAAAGGAGAAAGATATTGTTATAGGTATATCTACATCTGGCTATGCTCCTGCTTTAGCTAAGAAATTGAAAGAAAAAATAAAAGAATGTTTACCTGAAAATTTAGGAGAAGTTTTTGAAAAACTTAAAAACATAAGAAAAAATAAAGACAAAGGGGAAGAAAGGCAAAATCTAATTTATAAAATCCTTAATAAATATTTTTAGTTTGGAACTTCTTTTAATTTTTGTTCAAATAATTTGTCAGCTCTCATCTTTATAATGTTTAGTATGAAACTAATAGCTTCGTTCCATGCTTCGTATTCTACGTAGCTTGGATTTGTTTCTGTCTTTAAAGTTTTAAGGAAAACTTCAGAAAATTCTTTATAATCCTTTGGCTGTATGTTGTATTTATAAAATAAGTTTGCTCTTTTTTGTAGAATTTCTTCGCAGTTTCCAGATGATGTTAAATTTGCAACTAATGTTTTTAAAAGAAGAATTTCTTCTTTAACACTTTCTTGAAAACCTTCTTCATCTACAAGCTTTTTGAAAGTTTGGTTTTCTTCAGTAAGCTCTGTATAGAACTTTCTTATTATGCTTTCTAGTTCATATTCCTTTAGTTTTGCTAGGAATGTGTGGACTATATATGAAGTTTCTTGGGATATTCTGAATATTTTCTTTCTTCTTGGTTTTATATAAATAGAACTAAATTTCAAATCTGGTTCTTTTGAAATTGGGTCTACTGCATCGGAAACTAGTATGTTAGTTGGAAAATGATAAGCTATTCCATAGCCAAAAGGTGCAAAAACTATCCCTTTTTTTATATCTCCTAAAACTGCCTTTATGTATATTTTTCCTCTTGGAGACATTACAGTTATATAATCTCCGTCTATTATTCCAAGTTCATATGCATCTTCTTCATTTAATAATAAAAATGGTTCTTCTTCTCCTTTTAAAAGCTCAAAAGATTTTCCTGTTCTTGTCATTGTATGCCATTGTTTTTTGGTTCTACCTGTGGTTAGTATAAAGCTGAATGGATATTCTGGTTTATCTGCTGGTGGTTGATATTTTGTAGGGTTAAACCTTGCTCTACCTGATTGAGTTGGAAATATTTTGTCTTTGTATAACCACCTCCCTCCCCATCTTTTTGGTAAATCCTCATATTTAAAATCTGAAATATCGCAAAGTCTTCCTTTTGTTGTTTGTTTATATTCATCAAAAATTTGCCTTGAGTTTTCATAGCTAAAAGATTCTCCCCAACCTAGTTTTTTAGCAACTTCACAAAAAATCTCCCAATCGTGTTTACATTGAGGAGGAGGCTGTTTAAATGGTTTATTATGTGTTATAGTTCTATCAGAACCTGTCATTACTCCTTCTTTTTCTCCCCATTGAGTAGCAGGTAAAACTAAATTTGCAAAATCTACTGTATCTGTCATATATGCATCTTGTACAACAACAAATGTATTTTCTAGAGCTTTCCAAAATTTATTTAAATTTGGCATTGTTACTGCAGGATTTGTACATACAATCCATAGGAAGTTTATTTTTCCGTTAAGCATTTTATCTACAGCTTCTGTTATTGTTGGTCCCGGTTGTGGATTTATACTTCCTTCTGGTATGTTCCAAAACTTCTCCATAAATTTTCTATCTTCTTCATTCCTAACATCCCTGTATCCTGGTAAACCATTTACCAAATAACCAACCTCTCTTCCTCCCATTGCATTAGGTTGTCCTGTTAATGAAAATGGGCAACCTTTTTCATTTATCCTTCCAGTTGCAAGATGGAGATTTATAAGAGCTAAATTTTTATTAGTTCCATTCACAGACTGGTTCAATCCCATTGTCCAGAAAGATATAACTTTTCTTCTTAACCCAAATATTTCTGCAAGTTTATATATATATCTTTCATCTATTTCACAAATTTGAGATGCTTTTTCTGGTGTATATTTTTGCGCTTCTTTTATTGCATTGAGGAAATTATCTGTATGATTTATAACAAACTCATAATCTATCCATTTGTATTTCGCTAGTAATGCTAAAACACTGTTAAACAAAACTGTATCTGTTCCAGGTTTTATGGGTATCCATAAATCTGCTTTTTTCGCAGTTTCTGTAAGAACTGGGTCTATTACAACAATAATTGTATCAGGATTTTCTCTTTTTCTTTTTAATACCCTTTTAAATAAAACAGGATGTGTCCATGCTGCATTTGAGCCTGCAAATATAAATGTATCAGCATCATCTATATCTTCATAACTTCCTGGAGGACCATCTGAACCAAAAGCAAGTTTATAAGCCATAACTGCAGATGTCATACATAATCTAGAATTAGCATCTATGTTGTTTGTTTTGACAAAACCCTTTACAAATTTGTTAATTACATAACTGTCTTCTGTTGTAAGCTGTCCTGATATATAAAAGTAGTTTTCATCTGGTTTGTTTTTTGATATTTTTTCGGCAATTATATTAATAGCCTCTTCCCAAGAAATTTCTTTAAATTCTTCATTTTTGTTTCCTCTGTAGAGTGGAGAAGGAACCCTTCCTACATCCATCACTTTAGGAAGTGGAACAGGTTTTAGACATAAATCCCCTTTTGTCGCAGGGTGATTTTTATCTCCTTTTATCTTAAATCTACCTTTTTTATCTTTTGTTATTTCAAGTCCACAGCCTACACCACAGTATGGGCACTGGGCTGTAATATTTTCCATATGATATAACTCCATAATTTTAGATTTTATAATTTATTTAAGCAAAATTTATGCCAAATTAATACTTGAAATCTAGCTGGGCCCAAAATTTGTTCACATCATTTTGACCTTTTAAACTTCCTCCAGTAAAATACCCATTATTTCCATCATAAAATGCACTTTTGAGTAAAAGAGATAATCTTTTTGTTAAATTTTTTGTGTATAGTAAATCAATTTCTGTTCCTATATTTCTTCCAGTTGGTTGAGATTTATATGATTTAAATATTAAATAGCTTACTAGGAATTTCCCATATTTTACGTTTTTATATCCGATAGTTAGCTTATATTCATTTAAACCATAATCAAAGCCATTTGCTCCTCCTTGTAAAAGGGTATCTGACCATCCATCAAATGCATGTAATGTTGCAAGGGGAGTAGAAAAACCTTTATCTTTACCGTTTTTATCTCCAAAGTGTGTGTATTCTAAACCTATTATCCATTTTTGAATGTTTGTATTTAGTCCAAATCTGTAATAGTTAGTATCTATATCTGGTTTTATTTTTAAATTATCAATTTTGTAAGGGTCTGTTTGTTTAGTATATTCGAATATGTAATTTGCGTTCAAATAGTTAAATTTATATTTTCCAGATAGTTTTATACCATATGTATTGTGAATATCTGTTATCAAATAAGAGAAAACTTTTATCTTTAATAAATTGCTTACTTTATAATTTACATCCAATATTAAAGGCCATTTACCAAATTCCCAGTATGTATTAAGGCTATTTGTAATACCTTTTCTTTCATATATACCAGCTATAAGGAAATTTAGATTTTCTACTGTATTATCTGAAATAGCAATAACACCGAAAGATTGGGGCATTTGCCTCCAGCCAACATTACCTATAAATCTATGGTCATCTATAATTACAAATTTTCTTCCTATAAAGAAATTAGTTTTGTTAAGTTTATATTTAATATAAATTTGAGTAAATCTTGTATTTACAGGATCAGGAACTAGTTCATATTTAGTATTTTCTGGAGAGTAGTTATTTATAGTTGCAAAGACTCCAGTTGTTTCCAGATATGTTTCTAGATTTTTTATGTGGAATAAATATTTTAGATTTAGACCGATAGATATTCTTGTTGTTAATGCATTTGCAGACTTTAAGTTATTGTTTTTTTCATCTACATACTCGTATCTTGGGCGAATTTCTAAATTTGGTTTTACTTCTTTGAATAAAAGATTTTCATTAGATGAGGTTGTAGCACTGGAATTTGGAGTAAAGTTTAATAAAAAAAGGGCAGATGCCCCTAATAAAAGTTTCTTTTTCAACTTCCTACCTCCTATTCTTCTATTGGTTTATTTATCTCTTTTCCATAAGTTTTCCATAGGATTATAGAAATTAATATTGCAATTATTGCTAAAACTATATAAACAATAAAGCCTTTAGAATATCCAGCTACTCCATAATTTTGAACAAAAATTCCAAGTATTGGAGGTACAACAAAACCACCAAAAGCTCCAAGTCCACCTACCCATCCAGCTGCTCCACCTGTTGCATGGGGAACATACTTAGGAACTAGTTTAAATACTGCTCCATTTGCTATTCCCATTCCTGTTCCCATTAAAATTTCCCCTGTAAGGGAGAGTATAAAATTATGGTTTACAGCAATTACAACTACAATTGCGCCAATTAAAGTTAGAGTATAAGCCATTATTGCCACCAGTTCTCCGCCAATTTTATCAGATAGCCAACCTCCAAATATTCTTACTACAGATGCAAGCAGTGAAAACCCAAGAGCCATTAAAAGTCCTGCATGTCTAAGTTCTACGTTATAGCTTTGAACCCAAAAAACTATGAACCAACCTGTTAATGCTAAAAATCCCCCAAATGATACAAAGTATAAAGCAACCAGTGCCCATGTTTGTATATGCTTAGCAGAGTTTTTTAACGAGCTAATTAGTCCTCCTGTTGGTATAAGTTCTTGTCCTAGTTGTTTTGCAAGTTCTACAGCCTTATCGTGGGGAACACCTGCTTTTACAAGTTGAAAATAAGGAGCATCTTTTGCAAATAAAATATAAATTACTGTTCCAACTAGTAAAAATCCAAACCAGGCTATGTAAGACCATGTTAAACCAATAGCTTTTAGTGCAAAAGGTAAAATCATCCCAAACAATCCCGGAGCTAAGTTTCCTACTCCTGCATATATTCCAAGAGCAGAACCTTGCTTATTTTTTGGAAACCAATAAGCAGTTTGAGCTATACCCACAGAAAAAGTTGCAATTCCACAACCACTTAAAAATCCAAAGAATAAAATTAACCAATACATCCAAGGCTGTAGATTTGGATAATAAAGATATAAAAGTGTGGAAAGTCCTCCCATTCCAATTACTGCAAGAATTAAAAGAGTAGCAAGGGGGATTTTACCCCCAACTTTGTCAACCCACGCAGCAAAAGGGATTCTAAGTAGAGAACCTGTTAAATTTGGAGCAGCAACAAGTAATCCCATTAAAAATCCAGATAATCCAAGAATTTCTTTTAGATTTTTAGCTACTGGTCCATAAAGGGAAACAGCAGCAAAACCAATAAAAAATCCAAAAGTTGCCATTATAAGCCCTATTTGGGGGCTTCCTGTAATTTCAATTACCTTTCCTTCATACTCAATTTTTTTATGCATATTTAGTCCTCCATTTATTTATTGTCTAGGGACATCTTTCTCTATAAATAATTGGTCTTCTAAATATGTAGCTTAAAGGAATGCTTAAAATATGAACCAATCTTGTAAATGGAAAGATTGCAGTTAAAACAAACACAAGAAATATATGAAGCTTTAATAAAAATGGAACTTCTGCCATTAAAGTATAGTTTGGAGTAAATACCCAAAGACCTCTAAACCAAGGTGCAACAGTTTCTCTGTAATCATGTTGTAAAACAATTGTATTTATATTTCCAAGAACAGCTATAGCTAAAAGAAGCCATAATGTTATCCAGTCCATTTTTGTAGTAATAACCTTTAATCTTGGATTTCTCCATCTTCTATAAATGAACAATACAAGCCCAGCTATAACCATAAGCCCAGCAAATGTTCCAGCATATAAAGCAATCATTCTGTACATGTGTTCAGTTAAACCTATTTCTTCTGTCCAGCTTTTTGGAATAACTATACCTATAATGTGTCCTATGAATGCTAAGATTATTCCGTAGTGAAATAGTAAGCTTGCTGGTCTAAGAGTCTTTTTTTCAAGTATTTCACTTGATTTAGATGTCCATGTAAAAGGATATGCAAAAAATCTGTAAGCATTTCCAATGAAAAATATAGTTATTGCTATATAAGGAAAAACCACCCAGAAAAATAAATTTATTGCATCATATCCATATCTTGCTAAATCAACCATTTTGTTTAACCTCCCTTTCTTGTATAGTTTCAAGGATAAACTCAATTAAAGGAGTAAATTTTGAATCAGTTTTTATAAGTCCTTCATAAATTTGGTTTAGCTCTTTTGAAAAAGCTTGTAATACTTTTTTTCCAGTTTCCTCATCAATGTAAGAAACAAACTCTAAAACCACTGGTAGGAAGTCTGGCAATTCATTGTTAACAAACTCAAAACCTTTTTCTCTATAGTATTCAACTAATCTTGAAAGGTAATTTCCTCTTTTGGGGTCATCTTTAAATTTGTGATATGTAAGGTATAAAGTGGATTTTTCATTTAAGTCAAAGCTTTTTACATACTCCTGTTGAATTTCAAATAAATTTGTTTCTTTGTAATAATTTATAACTTTAGTAATTTTTTCATCTTCTATTTCTTTTAAATCTATTTTTTCAACAACCTGTTTTATATCCTCATCAGGATATCTAAGAAGCAGTGAAACAAGCTCAAATTTCTCACTTAAAATCATTTTTCACCTCTCTTATGGAAGACAAAAATCACAGTCAGGAGTATAGTCAAAGCCTGTCATTCCTTGCTCTTTATAGACATCTCTATCAAATTCTTTCCTTGTTGTTGGAATTACAAATCTTTCTTCAAATTTAGCAATAGCAAGCATTCTGTAAAGTTCTTCTGCTCCTTCTGGAGATAATCCAACTTCTTCTAATTTTTTAGTATCTATTTCTTTCCCAAGTTCTTTTGCTCTCATATAGTATCTAACAGCAACAAGTCTATTTATTGCTCCTTTAATTGCTTCTACATTTCCACCTGTTAAAAGGTTCGCAAGATATTCAAGAGGAATTCTCATCTCATCAATAGATGAAAACAGTTCATCGTAGCTTTTATCTTCAAAAAGTTGCAGTATAGGGCTTATAGGTGGAACATACCAAACCATAGGAAATGTTCTAAATTCTGGATGTAGAGAAAGGGCAACTTTGTATTTAACCATAAGCTTGTAAACTGGAGATTTTTGAGCAAATTCTATGTAATTATCAGGAACTCCATCTTTTTTTGCTTGCTCGATAACTTTAGGATCATTAGGGTCTAAAAATATTTCAAGTTGTTTTTCATAAAGTTTTTTATCATCCTTTTCATTTAAAAGCTCTGTTAGTTTATCTGGGTCATATAAAATTACACCTATATATCTAATTTTTCCTACACAGGTTTCAGAGCATATAGTAGGAAGCCCTGCTTCTATTCTCGGAAAACAAAAAGTGCATTTTTCTGCCTTTTGTGTAGCCCAGTTAAAATAAACTTTTTTGTAAGGACATGCAGAAATACAATATCTCCAACCTCTACAGTTATCTTGGTCTACTAAAACAATTCCATCTTCATTTCTTTTGTATAAAGCTCCGGAAGGGCAAGCTGCTACACAAGCAGGATTTAAGCAGTGTTCACAAAGTCTTGGAAGGTAAAAGAAAAAGGTTTCTTCAAACTTCATTCTAACTTCTTGTGCTATTTTTTGAATATTAGGGTCATTTACTGCATGTTCTGGAGCTCCTGCCAAATCATCTTCCCAGTTTGGCCCCCATTTTATATCTATTTTTTCACCAGAAATTAAAGATTTTGCCCTTGCTACTGGCTGATGTTTTTGTTTTGGTGCATTAAATAGATGTTCATAATCATAAGTCCAGGGTTCATAATAATCATCAATTGTAGGTAAATTTGGATTGTGAAATATGTTTAAAAACTCAAAGAGTTTTCCACCTTGTTTTAGTTGTAGTTTTCCATTTCCTTTTAACTCCCAGCCACCTTTCCATTTTTCCTGGTTTTCCCATTGAATTGGATAGCCAACTCCTGGCTTAGTTTCTACATTGTTAAACCAAACATACTCAACCCCATCTCTTTTTGTCCATGTATTTTTACAGGTAACACTGCAAGTATGGCAACCAATACATTTATCTAAATTTAAAACCATTGTTATTTGTGCTTTTACTCTCATTTTAAACCCCTCCTTGTTTAGTTAGGCCAATTAACTTTTTTCTTTTTCTTAATTAAAACAACTGAATCACTCTGGGTTCCTGTAGGACCATAATAATTAAATGAGTAGCTAAGCTGTGCATATCCCCCTACTGCATATGTAGGTTTAATATGAATTCTTGTAGTTGCGTTGTGGCTACCACCTGTTTCGTTTGTGATTTCAGAGATTGGAACATGAATATTTCTGTCCTGAACGTGATACATTAGTGCCATACCTTTAGGTATCCTATGGCTAACTGCAGCCCTTGCAACCACAACACCATTTCTGTTGTAAACTTCTACCCAATCATTATCTTTTATACCTGCTTCTTTAGCATCTTCATCACTTATCCAGACTACCTGACCACCTCTAAATAGGGTTAACATTATCAGGTTGTCATAGTAAGTAGAGTGTATCTGCCATTTTCCATGAGGGGTAATCCATCTTGCTTTAATTGTTTTTTCATCAACTTCTGGTGGTTTTTCCCAGTCTTCAAATGGGTTAATTACTAGAGGAGGTTTGTAAACAGGTAAGTTTTCTCCTACTTCTGTAAATAGCTCGTGGTCTATAAATAATTCCTGTCTTCCTGATAGGGTTCTAAATGGAATTTTATACTCTATTGAGTTTGAAAATGCCGTAAATCTTCTATCAAAGTGAGTAGTTCCTGTAAATATTGGTGTTGATATAGATACCCTTGGTTGAGCTGTTATTTCTTTTAATGTGAAATGTTCGCTTTCTCTGTCTTTTGCAATATTTTCAACTTCAGGTAATCCTGTTTTTTTTGCTGCAAATTTCCACGCTTTATTTGCAGGTTTTCCATTTGTACATGTTGATAGTGTAAGAATTGCTTCTACTGCTTTTTCATCTTCTTCAATATTTGGCATGCCTTTATTTACGCCATTTTTATGTGTTCCAAGCATTGTTTTTAAAAATTCATATTCTTCTTTAGCATCAAAACTCCATCCATGAGCTCCAACTGGTTTTTCATAAACGTTTGGGCCAAGAGCAATATATTTATCGTAGATTTTTGTATAGTCTCTTTTTACTATGGCTATATTAGGCATTGTTTTTCCGGGTATTGGCTGAGTTTCACCTTTAGACCAGTCTAAAACTTTTCCATAAGGCTGTGATATTTCAGCAGGTGAATCATGCATTAATGGAGCAGTTACTATATCTTCATATTCTCCTTGTAGATGTTTTTTAGCAAGCTCTGAAAAAGTTTTAGCAATTTCTTTATAAATTTGCCAGTCAGATTTTGATTCCCATAGAGGTTCTACTGCTTTGTTTAATGGATGTATAAATGGATGCATATCAGTTGAATTTATATCTGTTTTTTCATACCAGGTTGCAGTAGGTAAAACAATATCAGCATAAAGTGCTGACCCTGTCATTCTAAAGTCTAAAACTACAAATAAATCAAGCTTTCCAATAGGAGCTTCATCTCTAAGTTTTACTTCTTCAGGTTTTAATGGTGAATAATCTGCCATTACTCCTGTGTTTTCTACTCCAAGCATATGTTTTAAGAAATATTCATGACCTTTTGCAGAGCTTGATATAAGATTAGACCTCCATACAAATAAACTTCTTGGGAAGTTCACAGGATTTTCTGGGTCTTGGATAGAAAACTCAAGTTCTCCATTTTTTAATTTTTCAACTACATATTCTTTAGGGTCTTTGCCTGATTTTTTAGCTTCTTCTGCAAGAGCTAAGCTACTTTTGTTAAACTGAGGGTAAAATGGAAGCCATCCAAGTCTTACTGCAAGTAATATGTAATCGGCAGGGTGTTTGTATTTTGTTTTGCCTTTTAATGGTGATGCTAGTTTTTCTATATTGTTATCTTCATATCTAAACTGCTCTGTTGTGAAATACCAGAAAGACGTTGCATTTTGCAGTCTTGGTGGAGCTTGCCAGTCTCTAGCAAATGCTAAAGTAGCCCATCCTTCAAATGGTCTAACTTTTTCCTGTCCTACATAGTGAGCCCATCCACCACCGTTTTTACCTTGAGAGCCTGTTAAGATTACTAAATTTAAAATTGAACGGTAAATTAAATCTGCATTATACCAGTGGTTAATACCAGCTCCCATTATTATCATAGAGCGACCTTTTGACTGGACTGCATTTTTAGCAAATTCCCTTGCAATTCTTATAACCTGTTTAGCTGGTGTCCCTGTGATTTTTTCTTGCCATTTAGGTGTATACGGCACATCTTCGTTATAAGAAGATGGATAGCCTTCAAGACCTTCCCTCTTTACTCCGTAATTTGCAAGGAATAAATCAAAAACTGTTGTTAGATAATACTCTCTTCCATCTATTTCTATCTTTTTAACAGGAATTTCCCTTTTTAAAATTCCTTTTTTATCATCTTCAAAATATGGAAGTTTTATAAAACCTTTTTCATCTTCTTTTCCAAGAATTGTTAAAGCTGGATTTATTTTATTTCCATTTTCATCTTCTAGTTTTAAATTCCATTTTCCTGTATTTTCCCATCTGTATCCTATACTTCCATTAGGTATTACAAGCTCATTTCTATCCTCATCTAAAACTACTAATTTCCACTCTGCATTTGATACATTTTTTCCAATATCAGAAGCTCTTAAAAATCTATCTAATGTAAATCCATCTTCTTCTTTGTTTAGCATTACTAAAAATGGTAAATCTGTAAACTGTTTCGCATATTCAATAAAATAGCTTTCTGGATTTTCTACATAAAACTCTTTCAGTATTACATGTGTCATTGCTTGAGCTAATGCTGCATCTGTTCCCGGGTTTAACTGTATCCATTCGTCTGCAAATTTTACATATTCAGCATAATCTGGACTTACAGAAACAACTTTTGCTCCTCTATATCTAACTTCAGAGAAAAAGTGTGCGTCAGGAGTTCTAGTCATAGGGATATTTGAACCCCAGACCATTATGTAAGTTGAGTTATACCAGTCTCCACTTTCAGGAACATCTGTTTGTTCTCCCCAAATTTGTGGAGATGCAGGTGGTAAGTCTGCATACCAGTCATAGAAACTAAGCATAGTTCCACCAATTAAAGATAAAAACCTTGCTCCAGAAGCATAACTAAGCATAGACATAGCAGGAATTGGTGTAAAACCAGCAATTCTATCAGGGCCATATTTTTTTATTGTGTGTATAAGCTGAGATGCTATTAACTCTTTTACCTCATCCCAGCTAACCCTTACAAAGCCACCTCTACCTCTTACAGATTTATATTCTTTTGTTTTTATTGGGTCATTTAAAATGTCATCCCACGCTTTTACAGGATCTCCATGATTTTTTTCTTTAGCTTTTTTCCAAGCATCAAGTAATACTCCTCGGACATAAGGATACTTAACTCTTAGAGGACTATAGATATACCAAGAAAAAGAAGCTCCTCTTTGGCAACCTCTAGGCTCATATTCAGGGAAATCAGGGCCAGTAGTTGGATAATCTAAGGCTTGGGTTTCCCATGTAATTAGTCCATTTTTTACATAAACCCACCAGCTACATGAACCTGTGCAGTTTACACCATGAGTAGTTCTTACTTTCTTGTCATGTTGCCACCTTCGCCTGTAAAAGTCCTCCCAAGTTCTGTCTTGTTCTGTTAGTGCAGAATGCCCCCCTGAGTATGTTTCTTTGGGAGCAAATGAAGTGAATTTTTTGAGAAGATAAGAAACACGGCGTTTCATAACAAACCCCTCCAAAGAAATATATGTTAAATTTCATTTATCCCCTCCATATCACTTTCAATTTCTGTAAATACTTTAAATCTCTTCTCTGGTTTATTATGTATCATTTTTAAGATAATTTCATCCAAAATTTTTGGTATATCTGGATTAATATTTGAAGGTTTTTCAGGTAGAGGTTCATCGTATATTTCTAAGATATTTGGTCTTGGATATGGGCTTTTACCTGTTGTTTTTTTATAAAGTTGATATCCAAAGGCAAATATTTCTTCTTCTTCTGATTTATTACCTAGTAAGTAATCTGTAATTTCAAGCCTGAAATTTGGATAATTTTTCTTAACTAAGTTATTAAACTTAATTAAAAATCTTAAAGCATGTTTAGAAATCTTAGATAAAACCCTAAAGTAAAATTTTTCAAAACTTTCCCTAGGTTTTTTCAGTCTTATATATTCTTTAATTAATTCTTCAACATAAAATTGAACTTCATCTAAAGGAATTCCTTTTATTAAAAGTTCTCCTTCTTTACTTTCTCCTGTAAGTGTTCCTCCATAATACATGTCCACTCCAAGTATTGGCTTTCCATCTTTTTTAAACTTAACTCCAACAAAACCTATATCCCCATTACCATGAATACCACATCCTTTTTGACATGCGGACCAATACATTCTAACTTTTGCATCTTTAGGGTCTAATGGATACTTCTCTGTTAAGTAGTTAGCCACATTTATAGCATCTGGTTTATTAGGTATTACCCCAAAGGGACAATGTTCAGTTCCTGCACACGCAACTAAATCATTAAAATATGGAGAATTTACATTTTTGTATTTTTGATAAATTGGTAGAGATAAAAGTTTTTCTATATTTTCCTCTTTTACTCCAAGGATATATAAGTTTTGACTAACTGTAAGTCTGATTTCTCCACTTCCAAATTCTTTAGAAGCTTCTGCTACTTCTATCATAGCAGTTCCAGAAAATATTCCAGAAGGGACTACCATATGCATAGCATAGCTTCCATTTTTTAATTTAACTCTTCCTATTTTTTCTCCACCTTCCAGCTCTGTTAAAGTTCTACCTGCTTCTTCAAAATCTCGACCTGCTTCGTGTTTTATAGTATTAACTATTTCTTCCATTCCAACTGTGTCAATCATATATTTAAGTCTGTTTTTGTTTCTACTGTCTTTAAATCCATATTTTTTAAACATTTTTGCTGTTGCTTCAAAAAATAGTGGAACTTCTTCAGGTAGTAAGAACACATTTGCAGGTTTTGCTATCGCTCCAACCTTTCCACCAAGATAAACATTAAATCCAAACTCTCCATCTTTTTCTGCTAAAACAAAGCAAGCATCGTGTCCATAAATATTACATCTATTTGAGTAAGAACCATTTATCCCAATATTAAATTTTCTCGGTAATTTGCATATCCATTCTTCTTTTTTTAGGAAAATATCTTGAATTTTTTGCAGAATATCCCAAGTTTCAATTACATTATCAAAGGCAACTCCATCAAGAGGGTCTTGAACTATATTTCTAAAGTTATCTACTCCTGTTTGAAAAGTTGAAATACCAACATTTTCTAATTCTTTTAAAACAGTAGGTAAGTTCTCTATTGTTATAAATCTGAGTTCTACCTGCATTCTAGTTGTTAAATCTATATAATCATTTCCATACTTTTGTGCCACTTCACCTAATTTTTTAGCTTGCTTGTAAGTTAACTTTCCACCAGGAATTCTAACTCTAATCATAAATTTTTCAGGTGTTGCAGGACGGTAAAAAACTCCAAAACATTTAAAAAAGTAATCTAAATCATGTTGGGGTATAGAAGAAAAACCATTTTTTGCGTAGTATTCAAGTTTCTCCCATGCTTCTTGTGGAGTATGTTCTTGTTTTAACTTTTCTATTTTATTTAGCTTTTTATTTCTTTCTTGAGAAACCTTTAAGAGTTTTTCCATACTGCCTCTCCTTGTAAAATTTCTTGAATTTCATTGGTTTTTAATAGTTTATCTTTTAGTTTAACAACTTCACCAAAAACAATTACAGCTGGTTTTTCTGCATTTTTAGAAATTTTTACTAAATTTTTTAATTTTCCTGTTATTACTTTTTGATTTTTTCTAGAAGCATTGCTAATTATTGCAACAGGTGTATTTAAATCTATTTTTTCTTTTTTAGCTTCTTCTAAAATATCTTTTACTCTACTTAATCCCATTAAAACTACAACAGTATGATTTTTAAGCTTTAATAAAGGTATCCAATCTTTGTTAAATTTATTTCCTGCTAAGTGTGCAGAAACCACAGAAAAAGAAGTAGCATATCCTCTCATAACAACAGGTATTCCTGCATAAAGAGGAGCGGAAATGGCAGAAGAAATACCAGGAATAACTTCCACTTCCACCCCTCTTTCTACTAAAAATAAGCCTTCCTCTCCCCCTCTTCCAAATACATAAGGGTCTCCACTTTTTAATCTTCCAACAATTAACCCTTCTTTAGCAAACTCATATATAAGCTTGTTTATTTCTTCCTGTTTTATTGATAATTTTCCTTGTTGCTTTCCTACATATAAGATTTTCGTTCGTTTTGGTAAAAGTTCTATTATTTCTTCTGAAATTAGATGATCTATAAGTGCTATATCTAATTTATTAAAAGTTTTTAAAGCCTTTACTGTTAAAAGCTCTGGGTCTCCTGTTCCACAACCTATTAAATAAACTTTTAATAAATTAGATATAGCACTTATAGATCATCTAATTTCAGAAGAAATAATAGAACTT
>QNYP01000081.1 GCA_003978675.1 Hydrogenothermus sp. | reverse complement strand
GAGTTATAAAATATCTTTTTATACCTTTGGGAGCAACAATAGGTTGTTTTTTTTGTATCCTTAAAATCCAAGTAATGTTGATAGCAAACATAAAACCCCTGATTCCTCTTGAGTTATAAAGAATAGCTCTTTTTTGGTTCTAGGAGGAGCAGGTACAATAGGAAGTGCAACAGTAAAGGAAATTTTTAAAAGGAATCCCAAAAAACTCCACGTAGTAGATATTAATGAAAACAATTTAGCAGAACTTGTTAGAGATATTAGAAGTTCATTAGGATACATAGATGGAGAATTCAAAACCTTTTCTTTAGATATAGGAAGCGATATTTTTGATAAGTTTATAAAAGAAAGCGAAGGATATGATTATGTTCTTAACTTTTCTGCTTTGAAACACGTTAGAAGTGAAAAGGATAAATATACATTAATGAGAATGGTTGAAGTTAATATTTTAAATACTATAAAAACAATTCAGCAAGCCATAAATAAAAAAACAAAAAAATATTTTTGTGTATCTACAGACAAAGCCTCAAATCCTGTTAACATGATGGGATCAAGCAAAAGAATTATGGAACTTTTCTTAATGAAATATTCTAAAGAAATAAATATATCAACTGCAAGATTTGCAAATGTAGCTTTTAGTGATGGAAGTTTGCTTTATTCTTGGATTTTAAGGATACAAAAAAAACAACCTATTGTTGCTCCCAAAGGTATAAAAAGATATTTTATAACTCAAGAGGAATCAGGGGTTTTATGTTTGCTATCAACATTACTTGGAGAAAATAAAGAACTATTCTTCCCAAAACTATCTCCAGAAAAAGATTTATTAGAACTGACAGAGTTGGCTTTAAGATTTGTAAAATATCAAGGATATGAGCCTTATATATGTGAAACGGAAGAAGAAGCTCGTAGACTTGCTCCTATTTTACCAAAAAAAGGTAAATGGGCTGTTTATTTCTCTGAGGCAGATACTACAGGGGAAAAGGACTATGAAGAGTTCTTCACTGAAGATGAAGAAGTGATATTAGATAGATTTAAAGATATTGGAATTGTAAAACTTGACCTTCCTTTTAGAGAAGATAAATTAGACTACTTCACTACTCAAATAGCAAAACTAAGAAAATCTGGATGGGGAAAGGAAGATATAGTTAATCTTTTTAAATATTTACTGCCTAACTTTATTCATAAAGAAACTGGAAAATATTTAGATGAAAAGATGTAAAAATGGAAAAATTTAAAGAAATAATAACTTTTATAAAAAAACTTTATAATAAAGATTTTATTGCTTTACAAGAACCTGTTTTTATTGGAAATGAAAAAAAATATGTTAACGAGTGTATAGACAGTACGTTTGTTTCTTCTGTTGGAGAGTTTGTAAATAAAGTTGAAGAAAGGATATGTGAGATAACTGGCTCAAAATATGCTATTGCAACTGCTAATGGAACTTCTGCTTTACATATAGCTTTAAAACTTGCTGGAGTAAAAGAAAATACAGAAGTAATAACTCAACCATTAACATTTGTTGCAACTTGTAATGCTATTAGCTATTTAGGGGCAAAACCTGTATTTGTAGATGTAGATTTAGATACTCTTGGAATATCTCCAGAAAGTTTGGAATATTTTTTGAAAAATTTTACTGAAAAAAAAGGAGGAAAAACATTTAATAAAATAACAAAAAAACAAATAACTGCTATTGTTCCTATGCATACCTTTGGTCATCCTTGTAAAATTGATGAAATTATTGAAATAGCTAATGAATATAATATACCTGTTGTTGAAGATAGTGCAGAAAGCTTAGGAAGTTTTTATAAAAGAAAACATACAGGAACATTTGGCGAATTGGGAATTTTAAGTTTTAATGGTAATAAAATAGTAACAGCTGGCGGTGGTGGAGCGATAATAACAAATGATGAGAAACTAGCCAAAAAAGCCAAACATTTAACAACTACGGCTAAAGTCCTCCATAAATGGGAGTATTATCACGATGAAATTGGATATAATTATAGAATGCCGAATATAAATGCCGCTCTTTTACTTGCTCAACTTGAAAATTTAGATTTTTTTGTAAAGCAAAAAAGGAAATTGGCTAAAATATATAAGGAATTTTTTGATAAATTAGGAATTGAGTTTTTTATAGAACCAAAAAATACATATTCAAATTATTGGCTAAATGCAATTTTATTAAAAAATAAAAAAGAAAGGGACAAATTTTTAAAATTTACAAATGAAAATAAAGTCCAAACAAGACCTGCATGGACACTTATGTATAAATTACCTATGTATAAAGACTGTTTTAAAATAGCAACTTCAAATGCAGAGTATATTGAAGAAAGATTAGTAAATATTCCAAGTGGAGTTATAAGTGAGCTGTAAAGAAAAGATACTTTTGCTTGGTGGTGGTGGACATTGTAAATCAGTAATAGATGTAATAGAGCAAGAAGGAAAATATGAAATAGTAGGAATAATTGATAAAAAAGAAAAATTAGGGCAGAAAATATTAGGTTACGAAATAATTACCACAGATGATGATTTGCCATTACTTATAAAAAGCTATAAAAATATTCTTATCACTATTGGACAAATTGGGACAGGTGAGAAGAGAAAAAGACTTTTTGAAATGTGTAAAACTTTAGGTTTTAGCTTTCCTATTATCATATCTCCTTATGCTTATGTATCAAAACACTCATCTATAGGAGAAGGAACAGTAATATTACATGGGGCAGTAGTAAATGCTTCTGTAAAAGTAGGAAAGAACTGTATAATAAACACAAAAGCCATCATAGAACATGATGTAGTTATACAGGATCATTGTCATATAAGCACAGGAGCGGTAATAAACGGGGGAGTAATAGTGAAAGAAGGAAGTTTTATAGGTAGTAATTCTACAACCAAACAATATATAACAATTCCAGAAAATTCATTTATCAAAGCAGGAAGTTTAGTAAAATGAAAACCTTCATAATAGCAGAGGCAGGAGTTAACCATAACGGTGATATAAATTTAGCGAAAAAACTTATAGATGTAGCTGTTGATGCTGGAGCTGATGCTGTAAAATTTCAAACATTTAAAACAGAAGAAGTTGTTGCTATTAATACTCCAAAGGCAGAATATCAAACAAAAACAACAGATGTAAAAGAAACTCAATTTGAAATGATAAAAAAACTTGAGCTTTCTTTTGAAGATTTTAAAGAGTTAAAAGTTTACTGTAATGAAAAAGGAATAATGTTTTTATCAACCCCTTTTGACATAGAAAGTGCAAGATTTTTAAAAGAACTTGGACTTGAAATTTTCAAAATTCCTTCAGGAGAAATAACAAACTATCCTCTATTAAAAGAAATAGGAAGCTATAAAAAGAAAATTATTCTATCAACTGGTATGGCAGACCTTGGAGAAATAGAAGATGCTTTAGATGTGCTTATGGAAAATGGAACAAAAAGGAAAGATATAACAGTTCTTCATTGTAATACTGAATATCCTACTCCATTTGAAGATGTAAACCTTAGAGCTATGCTTACGATAAAAGAGGCTTTTAAAGTAAATGTTGGATATTCAGACCATACTCCTGGAATAGAAGTTCCTATTGCTGCCGCAGCTCTAGGAGCAACAATTATAGAGAAACACTTTACATTGGATAAAAATTTACCAGGGCCAGACCACAAAGCGAGTTTAGAACCAGATGAACTAAAGACTATGGTTAGAGCTATTAGAAATATAGAAAAAGCTCTTGGAAATGGTATAAAAAAACCTTCAAAATCAGAGATAAAAAATATTCCTATTGCAAGAAAAAGTATAGTTGCGAAAAGAGATATTAAAAAAGGAGAAATTTTTACAGAAGAAAATATAACTGTAAAGAGAATAGGTAAATTAGGTATCTCACCAATGATGTGGAATAAAGTTATAGGCAAAAAAGCAAGTAAAGATATAAAAAAAGATAATCTTATAGAATTTAAAGATATAAATTGGGAATAATAAAAACAATGAAAAAAAAGAAAATCTGTATTTTTACAGGTACAAGGGCAGAATACGGGCTTTTAAGACCACTAATGGAAGAGATAAAAAAAGATAAAGACCTAAAACTTCAAATTGTTGCATCAGGTATGCACCTCTCTCCAGAGTTTGGACTTACTTATCAAGAAATAGAAAAAGACGGATTTAAAATTGACGAAAAAGTAGAAATGCTTCTATCATCAGATACTCCATTAGGAATATCCAAATCAATAGGTCTTGGAGTAATAGGCTTTACAGATGCTTTACAAAGACTAAAGCCTGACATAACAGTAGTATTAGGAGATAGATTTGAAGCCCTTGCTTTTGTAGTAGCAAGCTATACCTTAAAAATACCAGTAGCCCATATCTACGGAGGAGAAGAAACAGTAGGAGCTTTGGATAACGGATACAGACACGCAATCACGAAACTGTCTTACTTACACTTTACCTCAACAGAAAAATACAGAAAAAGAGTTATTCAAATAGGAGAACATCCAGATAGGGTTTTTAATGTAGGAGCTTTAGGAATTGAGAATATAAGGAGACTAAAGCTTCTTTCAAAAGAAGAAGTAGAAAGAAGGTTAGGGAAAAGTTTAAAAAAACACAACCTTTTAATAACATTTCATCCAGAAACAACATCTTCAAATTCTATAAAACACTTCAAAAATCTTTTAAAAGCACTGGACAATCTTAAAGATACACTACTTATTTTCACAAAATCAAACGCAGATGCAGAAGGAAAAAAAATCAACAAACTTATAGATGAATATGTATCCCAAAACCAAGACAAAGCCGTTGTTTTCACGAATATGGGACAGCTTTTTTATCTATCAACAATGAAATATGTAGATGCAGTTGTAGGAAATTCATCAAGTGGAATAATAGAAGCACCATCCTTTAAAGTAGCCACCATTAATATTGGAAGTAGACAAGAAGGTAGAGAAAAAGCAAAAAGCGTAATAGACACCTCTCCAGATTATAAAAGTATAAAAAAGGCCCTTAAACTGGCATTATCCAAAGAGTTTAAATTATTTCTAAAAGATGTAAGAAATCCATACGAAGGTCAAAACACTTCCGAAAAAATAAAAGAAACGTTAAAAAACTTTGATCTGTCCATTCCTGTTAAGAAGTTTTATGATATGGAGTGTAAAAATGGATAAAAATATTTTCACCTCACCAGAAGAAACTATAATTCAAGCACTTAAAAAACTTGATGAAACAGCAACAAAAGTTTTAATAGTACTGGATGAAAACCAAAGGCTTCTTGGAACACTTACAGACGGAGACATTAGAAGATACATCATTAAATACGGAAAATTAGAAGGAACTGTAAAAGATATTTACAATAAAAACCCAACCTTCTTAGAAGAAAACTTTGATATAGAAAAAGCAAGAAGAATCTTTTTAGAAAAGAAAATCCAGCTAATTCCTATTGTAAACAAAAATAAAAAGGTTGTCTCATACCTACTTTGGACAGATATATTTTCAGAAAAAGAAATAAAACAACTAACAAAAAATCCACAGCTAAACATACCAGTTGTCATAATGGCAGGAGGAAAAGGAACAAGACTAAAGCCTTTCACCCAAGTTTTACCAAAACCATTAATCCCAATAGGAACAAAAACAGCAGTAGAGCACATAATAGACCGTTTTAGAGAATTTGGAGTAAAGAATTTTTTTCTAACACTAAACTATAAAGGCAAAATAATAGAAGCATACTTTAATAGTATAGAAGAAAAAGATTACGAAATTAACTACATCTGGGAAGAAGAGTTTTTAGGAACAGCAGGAAGTTTAAAGTTTTTAGAAGACAAAATAGAAGATAATTTTATAGTTTCAAACTGCGACATACTTGTTTCTGCAGATTTTAACGAGGCATTACAGCTTCACAAAAAGCAAAACGCAAGTTTAACATCAATAACATCAATAAAACACTATAAAATTCCCTACGGAGTAGTAAAAACTACAAACGATGGAAATGTAATAGAGATAGAAGAAAAACCAGAGTTTTCTTTTCAGATAAACACAGGAGTATACATCTTAAGCAAAAAAGTTTTAAAGTATATCCCAGAAGGTAAATTTTTTGATATGCCACAGCTAATAGAAAAGCTAATACAAAATGGCGAAAAAGTTTTTGCTTATCCAGTAAATGAAAACGATTATATAGATATAGGACAATGGAAAGAATACAAAGAAGCCATAGAAAAATTGGGAGTGCTGTAAAAAGATGATAGAAAATCAAAAAGTAATAGCACTAATACCTGCGAGAGGAGGAAGCAAAGGAATAAAAGAAAAAAACATTAAACCACTTGCAGGAAAACCTCTTATCTTATGGACTATAGAAGAAGCCCAAAAAAGCAAATACATAGATGAAATATATGTTTCTACAGACAGTAGGAAGATAAAAGATGTAGTAAAAACCGCTAAAGTCAATATAGTAGATAGACCCAAGGAACTCGCCACAGATGAGGCAAAAACAATAGATGTAGTTATCCACTTTATAAAACATTTAGAAAGCAGAAACTATAAAGAAAACTTTTTAATAATACTCCTTCAACCTACCTCACCACTTAGAACAGTGGAAGATATAGATAAAGCCTTAGAAATGTATTTTCGGTTTAAAGTTCCTATTGTTTCAGTTTCCAAGGCTTGTCATCCTCCACAGTGGATAGCTGAGTTGGATGAAGATCTTGGTATCTCTAACTTTTTAAAGGCTATCAGTTGTTATCAAAGACAAAAGTCAGGAAAAGTTTACCAGTTAAATGGAGCCATATATATTGCCGATAAGAAAACTATAAAGAAGGAAAAATCTTTTCTTACTTTGGGTACCAAAGCTTTTATTATGAGTAAGGAAAGGTCTATAGATATAGATGACGAATTTGATTTTAAAATAGCGGATTTACTTTTGAGGGAAAAGTTGATATGAAAGAGATTTTAAAAAATAATTTAATCTATTTAAAAGGAAAACAACCTGAAATTATTAATAAACTTGTAAGCCAAATAGATTTAATAGAGGAAAATTTAAAAGTTATTGATACGGATAATGATATAGATATTTTAATTAAGGGAAATAAAATAAAAGGTTTAAAAGAGATATCCGATAAAAAAATAAATAATTTGTTTGAGATAATTGGGAATGTTTATATCACTGATGATGAAGCTATTTTAGAAAAAACGAATATTTTTTCGAAAGATTTAATTAAAAAAAGAGAAACATTTTTAAGAAAAACAGAAGCACTTATAGTACTTGGGGCATTACCTTTTTTTCACATAAAAGCTATCATTGAAAAAAAATTATTCCCTGAATTAAAAACCATAGTTATACACGAGGAAAACATAGAATTTATATTTTTCTTATTGTCGAACATAAATATACAGAAAATTGTAGAAGTTTATAAAATAAACTTTTTCTTGAGTTATGATCTATCATTCCTTGAGACTTTACTTTCATATGTTTTAAACTATTATCCTTTTGTTTCGTATATAAAATCCTATGAGGATGATAGAATAAACTTAGCGGAAGAAACTCTAAAGAAAAGCCACGCTATAAATATAAAAGGTTTTTCTATAAAACTACAAAAAGAAAGAATTATAAACACTAAAGAAAACACCCTAAAGCTAAAAAACAAAAGATTTTTATTGAGAGAATACTCTCTGGATGACCTTGCAGATATACCTGTTTTCATAGTAGGATCAGGACCTTCACTTGATAAAAGTATTGAAACTTTAAAAAGTCTAAAAGATAAAGCAGTTTTTGTATCTTTGACTTCTACTATATATTCGCTTTATAAGCACGATTTGATTCCTGATTTCATTTCTATAATAGATCCAACAAAGTCCTTAATGACAAAATTCATTAAAGACATACCAGATAGTATTTTAAAAAAAATTTACACATTTTCGGGGATATATACTCCTTTAACCTTCAATGAAAAATTTAAGGAAACCTTGTTTTTTTCTTACGGCTTTTTTAAAAATTTACTTAGTATTAAAGATAAAATTAATGTACCAGAACAAGGAGGAACAACAGTCCTAAATCCTACTTTTACCTTACTTACTACTTTAGGATTCAAAGAAATTTATCTTGTTGGTATTGATTTAGGAGGAAAAGAAAAAAGTACAACACATACTAAACATTATAAGGAGCTTATAGATAAGCAAGAAGAGTTTTTCATAGAGGTTGAAGGTAATTTTGGTGGAAAGGTTTATTCAAGATTTGATTACTATATATCAAAAATAGTTCTGGAAAAACAAATATCTACTGCTAAGATAAAATATCCACATTTGCAGGTGTTTAATATATCAGATGGCGCAAAAATTGAAGGAGCTTTGCCTAAAAAAGACGTAGAACTTTTAAAAGAATTGTCTATAAACATAGATAAAAATAGCATAAAGTCAAAAATTGTTAACATTTTTGAAAAGGAAAAGGTTTATATAAATAAAGAGTTTGTTAGACTCATAAATAAAAACCATATACCATTTTTTAAAAATCAAATTTTTCTTCTTGAAAAATCAAAAGCTCCAGCGGAGATTTTAAATATTTTAGCTAATATTCGTAAAATTATTTTAACTGATGAAATACTTATAAACCTTATTAACCCCACAAGTGCTTTTTCTTTACTTTTAACTTATGAAAGACTTTTGAGTGTATCTATTTCTGAAAATGAAAATGTAAACTTGGCTTCTTTAAAGAAGATAATAAAGCAAATATTAAAGCACTGTCTGGAGCTTTTAAGAGCTTTTAAGTAAACAACTAAAAAAATTTTTTAGGCCTCCGATAATAAACCTCAAGAAATTACGATGGAGGTCAGACCCAATGGGTGTTTTAAGAATTAACTATAATTTTCAAGCAGATTTTGCTCATTCAAACCTTTTAAAAACAGAGAGAAATCTAAACAGTTCTGTTGAAAAACTATCAACAGGTTATAGAATTAACTCTGCAAAAGACGATGCAGCAGGACTTTTTATTGCAGACCAGTTAAATCTTGTTGCTAATGCTTTAGACCAAGGTGTTAGAAACGCTCAAGATGGTATTTCAGCTGCTCAGATTGCTGAAACTACACTTTCTCAAATTTATGACAAACTCGTATCTATCTACACTAAGGCAGAACAGGCAGCTAACGATACTAACGCTACAATTAACAGACAGGCTTTACAAGAGGATATAAACAAATTAATTGATGCGATAGATAGAATTGCTGCTTCAGCTGAGTTTAACGGAAAAAAACTTTTAGATGGAACCTTTAAAAACCAATATATCCATTACGGACCTAGAGCAGACCAGAAATTAACAATATCTGTTGATAGTGCAAGAGCAACAGACCTAGCTGCTTATACTATAAAAGGTCAAGGTGGAACTACTGGAGCTGTAAACAAAACATTAGCATCTTTAGTGGATGCTACAGTTTATGAATTTAATTCAGCAAGTGACACTATTGCTATTCAGGGGGTTAACTTAACATCTGCTGTAGCTGTGGCTCAGGGAGATAATACTTTAACAGATGCTTCTGTAATTGCAAAAGTTATAAACTCTAATGCAGATCTTCAAGCAAAAGGTATAACTGCAGCTGCAAACAATGAAAGTGTTGCTGGTACTGCATTTGGAACACATAATACTGGTAGTGGTAATCTTACGATTAAAATATATGTTGGACCTGAAATGTCAGCAGATATTGCTTTAAGTTTTGCATCCAATACTACTATAAATGCTCAAAATCTTGTTGATTTAATTAACTCACAAGCTCAAGACAAGGGAATTGCAATAACTGCATCAGTTGATGCTGCAGACAGGCTTGTTTTAACAACTGACAATGGAGAAACTATAGCAGTAGAAGTAACTGTAGGAACAGGTGGAGCTTCTTTTGACCTGAATAAGTTAATAAATGTTGGTGGAACACAAAATGTTACAGCAGGTAATACAGGTTCTGCAGTTAAAGTAGGAGATTTACAAGTATTTGGAGATAGTGCATACGGTTATAATTTCTCAGGTGTATCGATAGCTGGAGAAGGTTTAGGTGTTCAAGCAGCTAATGTGGCAGATAAATCTTCTTTAGATACAAGTGTTAAAGTAGATACTAATGCTAATTCCGAATTCTCGTTAAGAGTTATTGATACAATCATTAGAAAAATAGACAAACAAAGAGCAAACCTTGGTTCTATCCAAATTAACCTAGAAACAATTATCCAAAACAACGAATTTAGTGCTGTTCAACAAAGAGAAGCTGAATCTCGTATTAGAAACGTTGACTTTGCTAAAGAAATGGCAAACTTCACAAGATACCAAACTCTCATGCAATCTGGTATGGCAATGATGGCTCAAGCAAACCAATTACCACAAATGGTTCTACAGCTACTCAGATAATAAACTAAACTAGGGGGCTTGTCCCCCTTTTTGTTATTCTTTATATTTATATTGTGATATATGGATAAGGGGCGATAACAATGGAAGTTAAGTTAGGACAATCTCAGGCTCTTACAAATATGAATTCCCAAAACATAGAACTTCAAAGGGCAACACAGGAAAATCAGCAAAAAGTAAATAATCAACAAAAACAAAATCAGCAAAAAACAGAAGAAATAACTCCAGAAAAAATAAACAACGCAGTTAATGAGCTGAATAAAAAGCTTGAAATGCTTAATTCTCAACTTAGAATAGAAACTGACGAAGATACAGGTATACAGGTAATAAAAATAGTTGATAAAGATACTAAAGAAGTAATAAGACAAATTCCTCCAGAGGCTGTTTTAAAGGTTGCTAAATACTTAAATGAAGTTGCTGGATTACTTTTTGATTCAAAAGTTTAAAGGAAGGTAATTAATTATGGCTGGTGAATTTTATATAAGTGGTATATCCAATACCGGTTTTGATTATATGGGATATTTGGAAAAATATAAAGAGCTAAAAAACATACCTATAAAATTAATGGAACAACAGGCAGAACAAATAAAACTACAAAAAGATGCTCTTTCTGCTATAAATAACAAATTGTCTGCACTATTTTCACCAGCATTAAATTTAACCCTTGAAACAACTTACGAAACAAAATCTGCAACTGTATCAAACACTGATATAGCCAGTGCTACAGTTACAAATAACAACGCATTAAACGGCACATATTCTCTAACTGTAAACTCCTTAGCAGAAAGTTCAAAATGGAGAATAGACTTAACAACAACAATAACTGACGTTAATACAGCTTTACAAGGTAGTGGAACTTTAACCATAAACTACCAGTTAAATGGTTCTGCAAAATCACTAAATATAGACTACACAGGAAAATCTCTATCAGATATTGCAAATGAAATAAATCAATATCAAGACTTAGAAGCAACAATTATAAATGTAGGAGATGTAAACAATCCAGATTATAGACTTATAGTGAAATCTGTTAATACAGGAACACAGAATGCAATTACAGGTATTTCAGACACAGGAACTACATTTAATACAACCACCTCTACAGAAATTGTTGCAGCTCAAGATGCGTCAATAACTCTTGATGGTATTACCATAACAAGCCAATCAAATACATTTACAGGAGTTTTAACAGGAGTAGATATAACTGTAAAACAAACAGGCTCTACAACATTAACTGTATCTGATGATTTCTCAAATATAAAAGATAACATAAATGCTGTTATAGATGGATATAACCAACTAAAAGAAACTATCAGACTTGCAACATCTCAAGGTCAACCTTTACAGGGAGAAGCCACTTTAAATACCATTGCAACATCTGTATTGGGAGTTATAACCAATTATCTAGGAAAATATGGGCTAGTTAATACATTAGGAGATGCAGAAACAACAAAAGGACTTTTAGAACTTAATGAAGAAGCATTTAATAACTTTATACAAAACAACCCAGATGCAAAACAAATACTTCAAGATTTTGGAAGAGCTTTAGAAACAGTAGTAACATCTTATACAGATAATCTTACACTAAGAGATCAAAGATACGAGGAACAATATATAGATCTTCAAAGAAGAATAGAAGACTTAACAAAAAGAATAGATGATCAAATAGAAAGTATGAGACTTAGATTTGCAAGACTTGAAACATATCTTTCAGAAATGCAAGCAACACAAGTTAGAATTCAAAACTTTGCTAACCTTATAACAGGTAATAACAACGAGCAATAAAGGGGAAAAGAATGACAAATCCATATTCTGCATACGAAAATAATTATACCCAAATAGAAAGTAAAGAAGATTTACTTATAAAAACCTATGAGGAAATATTAAGTCTTCTAAATATTGCAAAATTTGCTTTAAGAGAAAACGATATAAAAACAAAAGCAGAAAGTATAACAAAAGTTACAGATGCAATACTTGTTTTAAAAGCTTCTTTAGATAAAGAAGGTGGTAGGGAAATAGCAGAAAACTTAGAGAAGCTATATGATTTTTGTATTGAAGAACTTTTAAAAGCAAACGCTTTAAATAAAGAAGAACAAATACAAAATGTAATAGAAGTATTAACACCTATTTATGAAGGTTTTAAAGAAGCAAGGAAAAAATTAAATGAAACTAAGTGATATTTTAGAAGAATTAGAAAGACAAGAAGAAGAACTTGATGAAAATATACCTTTAGAAAAATTAGATAGTTTCATTGAATTTATTAAAAGTATAGATGTAGAAAGTTTAGAATTTTCATCTAAAGATGAACTTGAAAATCTCTCGAAAAAAATAGAAAGTATTATTAACAAAGTTGTATTTTTAAAAAATGAAATTATGCAAAAGGCAGATAGGCTATCCAAAAATAAGGATGCCACTACTGCCTATATGAAAAGTCAGTTAAACAATAGATAACATTCTATCCAGCGGTATTCTTGCCTTTTCTATAATATCTTCAGGTAAGATAATTTCATTGGTTTCTTCTAGTAAAACATCTCTTATTTTTTCAAGTGTATTTTTCTTCATATCACAGCAGTGAACAGTTCCACAATAGTCAGCATTAACAGGAAATATATAATTTTTATTAGGATTTACTTTTTCAAGCCAGTGTTTTAGACCAACCTCAGTTCCAATAATTACATTCTTAGCATCACAGGTTGTTGCAAACTCTATAATTTGAGAAGTGCTTCCAACAAAATCTGCTATTTTCACAGTTTCAGTATTACATTCAGGGTGAACTGCAATTTTTGCATCTGGATACTGCTCTTTTAAAGCAAGTAATTGGTCTGGTGTTAAGTTAAAATGTGGAGGACAAAAACCTTTCCATAAAATAAACTCTTTTTCAGGAACTTGCTTTGCTATAAAACTTCCTAAAAATTGGTCAGGAACGAAAATTATTTTATCTTCTTTTAGGGATTTAACTACCTTTACTGCATTTCTAGAAGTAACAATAACATCTGCCAAAGTTTTTACATCAGCATTAGTATTTACATAAGCAACAACTGCAGCGTCTGGATGTTGTTCTTTTAATTTTTTTACTCCTTCATAAGTTGCCATATCAGCCATAGGACAACCACTTTCAGGATTAGGATGTAATACCTTTTTTTCAGGATTTAATATTTTTGCAGTTTCAGCCATAAACTTAACACCAGCAAAAACAATAATATCTGCATCTGTTTGCTGAGCTTTCCTTGCAAGTTCTAAGGAATCTCCAACAAAATCTGCTATATCTTGTATTTCTCCCCTTTGGTAATAATGTGCTAGTATTACTGCATTTTTTTCTTTTCTAAGAGCATTTATTTCATCTACAACTGTTCTTTCTACTACCTGCATAAATACCTCCATTTATTTTTAACTTTGCCACAATATATAACTATAACTATTATTTAGCAATAATTTTAATCACAAATCCCACTTAAAAGTCCTAAATCTACTTTTATTATTTTTAAATAATTTTTGTATCTACTGCAAGATATCTCTTTATTTTTAACTGCTTCCTTAATTTTGCAATCAGGTTCTACTGTATGCATACAGTCTGGAAATTTACAGCTATATCTTAAAAACTCCCTAAAGTATTTAGGAACTTCTCTTTTGTCCATAAACATTAATGCATCAATTTTTGAAAATCCAGGGGTGTCAGCTATAAATGAGTTATCTCCAAATTTGTATAACCTTACCCCTGTTGTTGTATGTCTTCCTCTTTCTGTTTTTTTGGAAACTTCCTTTGTTTCAAGCTGTTTACCTGTTAATTTTGAAACTATAGAGCTTTTTCCAACTCCAGATTGACCTGCAACTATAGATATTGAATCTTTGAGATACTTTTTCAAATCTTCAATTCCTTCGTTATTTAAAGCACTAACTTTATGAAGTTCATATCCAGCATCTTTATAAATATTAATTATGTCTTCAAACTGATTTTTTTCCTCTTGATTAAGTAAGTCAACTTTATTAAAAACTATTACAGGTTCAACTCCAAGATATTCATAAACTGCAAGTAAGTTATCTAAAAGTAGGCTATCAAAAGGTGGCATTTTAAATGTTTGAACAATAATTGCATTATCAACATTTGCAACAGATGGTCTTTTTAATAGGTTTTTCCTTGCTTCAACTTCCTCAATAGCAAAGTTTTCATTATCTAAAATTTTCCCTAAAACATAATCTCCTGCATATATCTTTGTTTTTTTTAAAACCTTTTTTCTTGGTATTCCTGTGAAAATTTTATCTTTTGTAGGAATATAAACTCCTATATATTTAGCTTCTCTATCTACTACAAGTCCTCTTTCCATAAACTAAACCTCTGTAATCTCATCAAAATTTTTTATTTGTTTATAGGGGAAATCCTCAATATATTCAGCATCATCTGGTCTAACTATCCTGATTGCTCTCATTCCAGCACTTGCAGATGCTGTTATTTCATCGGGATTATCTGATAAAAATAAAATTTCTTCTGGGTTTAAACCGATTTCTTTAGCTATTTTTTTGTAAGACTCACTTTCTTTTTTATTCCCAATTTTTGTATCAAAATGTCCTGAAAACCAATCTAAAATATTTCCGTAATTTGTATGGGAAAAAAATAATTTCTGTGCTTGAATCGAGCCAGAAGAATAAACATAAATTGGATACTTTTCTTTCCACTCTTTTAGTTTTATGTATGCATCTTCATACAATGGTGCCTTTAATTCTCCAGTTTCAAATCCTTCTTTCCAGATTAAACCTTGAATATCCTTTAAAGGCACCATTGTATGAAGATGCATACATAAAACTAAAAGAGTGGAAAGAAAAGTATCCAATTTATGTTTATTCTTCTGGCTCGATTCAAGC
>QNYP01000080.1 GCA_003978675.1 Hydrogenothermus sp. | reverse complement strand
ATTTAAATCTGGATGATATTTCCTAGCAAGTCTTCTATATGCTTTTTTTATCTCATCCTGGGTTGCATTCCTACTTACCTCCTAAAAACTCTCCTAAAATATCGTCTAAATCATCAAATATACAATAAATTGGGGCAAAAATGGCAAAAAAAAGATTATTATGAAATACTAGGGGTAAGTAGGAATGCAACCCAGGATGAGATAAAAAAAGCATATAGAAGACTTGCTAGGAAATATCATCCAGATTTAAATCCCGGTAATAAGGAAGCAGAAGAAAAATTTAAAGAAATAAGTGAAGCTTATCAAGTTTTATCAGACCCAGAAAAAAGGAAACTATACGACCAATTTGGACATTCTGCTTTTCAAGGTGGAGGGGCATCAGCAGAAAACATAGATTTTGAAGAAATATTTAAACATTTTGGTGGTTTTGGCAGAAGTGGTGGTTTCGGAAGTATATTTGATGATTTAGACGATATTTTAGGAGAGTTTTTAGGAGGTAGAAGAAGACGCGGTGATAGAACTTCTCAAGAAAGAGCACAAAGACCACAAAAAGGAGAAGATATATATCAAACTATAACAATATCATTGAAAGATGCATATGAAGGGACAACTTTAACATTAGAGGTTCCAAGGTATGTAGTTTGTGAAAAATGTGCAGGAACAGGAAATGAGCCTGGAAGCACTCCCCAAACTTGTCCAGAATGTGGAGGTTCAGGGCAAATTGTTTATCAAGCAGGGTTTATGCAAATAGCCCAGACTTGTTCAAGATGCCAAGGTTTAGGATACATACAGCAACCTTGTTCTACCTGTAATGGAAGAGGTTTAACTTTAAAAACTGAAACTGTAAAGGTTAGAGTTCCACCTGGAGTAGATAATGGAAACAAACTTAGAGTTCCTGGAAAAGGACATAGTGGAAAATTCGGAGGACCTGCTGGAGATTTATGGGTAATCATAAACGTAAAACCAGACCCATTATTTACCAGAAAAGGAGATAATTTATATATAAAAGCTAACATAAATGTTATTGAAGCTATAGAGGGAACAAGTTTAGAAGTCCCTACACTTGATGGTAAAAAAGTTGAAGTTAACATACCCGCTGGAACTCAAAGTGGAGATAAAATAAGAGTATCTGGTAAAGGTATGCCAAAGCTAAAATCTTCTGGTTATGGAGATATGTTTGTTGTTGTAAATGTTAATATTCCATCGATAGAAAAACTTTCTAAGAAGGGTAAGAAGTTAGTCGAAGATTTAAGAAAAGAAATACCACCTGTTTCACACAGATTTGAAAAGGTAGAAAACTAACAAGAGGTGAGGAGCTATGAGAAAGGATAAGGACAAGAAGAAAGAACCTGTGTATATGATAGGAGCAGTATCAAGAATGTATAACATACATCCTCAAACTTTAAGATTATATGAAAGGGAAGGTTTACTTGTGCCTTCAAGAACAGAAGGAAAAACAAGGCTATATTCCCAAGAAGATTTAGAAAAACTGGAATTTATCCTATTTTTGACCAGAGAACTTGGAGTTAATTTGGCAGGAGTTGATGCAATTCTAAGAATGAAAGAACAAATGGAACAAATGCAAAAACAAATAGAGTATTTACTTGATTACATACAGGAAGAAATAAAAAGAAGATATGCAGAAGATATAGAAGAACAGACAAAAGCCCTTGTTAGAATGCCTAAAATTCAAATTACAAAATTGGAAGATTATATTTATAATACTTACAAAAAAGATGAGGATTAACCTTTGGAAAAAGGTATTTTAAAGGAAGTTGAAGAAAACTTTCGGCAAATTTTCAATAGAATAAAAGATATTTACGATTTTGAAACTGCAGAAATAGATTTTTCACGGATAGATAAAACTATAAAAATAGTTGTTGAAAATGAAGAGTTATACGATGATTGGCTAGAAATAGAAAGTCTATCTTTACCAGAAATAGAAAAAATAGAGAAAATAGAGCATGCAGATGGACCATACCTAAAAGCAGATTATGTATTGAAAACAGATTTTGCTATATTAACAAGAAAAATAAGAATAAAAAGTAATGGTAAAGTAAGCATGTTTAATTATATAAACTTTAAAGATAAAAAAAATAACTATCTGTTAAACATAGAAATAACATATGATACTTACGGAAATCTAATCTTTAACATAGAAAAAATAACTTAAAGTAAAGATGGCAAATACAAAAATAGCTTCTAAAGTTTTTAGCTCTGTATCAAAAGTTTATGATAAATTTTTAGAAAAATTTACATTCGGATATATCCATAAGTGGCAAAGTGAACTCATAGAAAATACAACGGTAAAAGAAACAGTCTTAGATATAGGAACAGGAACAGGAGAAATATTAAGAAAAATAAATGAAAGTTATTCAAATGTATATCTGATAGGTGTAGATGTTTCTTTTAGTATGCTAAAATTAGCAAAAAAGAAACTACCAAGTGCAAGTTTTATCCTAGCAGATGCTCATAATCTACCTTTAAAAAATCAAACAATAACAAATATATTTTTTTCTTTAACTTTTAGGCATTTAAATTATAAGGATATCCTAATAAACTTAAAAAAATTGCTAAAAGAAGAAGGAGAAATTTCTATCTTAGAAATACCAAAACCATCTAAATTTATTTATTTTTTGACAATGTTTTTTATGAAATTCATATTTAAACCCATAGGAAGACTCATATTTACAAAAGAAGAATATGACTATTTTATTCACAGTATAGAAAACTCATTAACAGTAAAAGAACTTATAAATCTTTTTGAAAAAAATGGTTTTAAAGCTACATACATAGAAAAAAAATTGTTTGGTCTTTTGGTTTTAGCAGTATTTAGAAAGGAAAGTTAACAAAAATATGATATTATTATTTTAGAATATCATAAAACCTATTCTAATGAGGAGAAGCAATGAAAGAATTTATAGTAGATGCTAGAAATTTTGATAAAGTTTTAATAACTACTGCCATAGAATCTGGAGCAGATGCTATCATCGTTCCAGAAGATAAATTAGATTTAGCAAAAAAACTTGGTAGAGTTAAATTTATATGTGCTTGCAAAGATGGAAGTTTAAGTGATGATTTTGTAATTGTAAAAATAGAAAACAAGCAAGATGAAGAAAAAGCTGCATCTATAGCTAAAAGTGGAAAAAAAGTTATTGTAGAAACAACAGATTGGACAATTATTCCTTTAGAAAACCTAATAGCTCAATCAGATAACATCTACACATTTGTTAAAAACCAAGAAGAAGCAGAAACAGCAATAGGTATATTAGAAAAAGGAGTAAAAGGTATAGTAGTAAATACTAAGGATATAAACCAAATCAAAAAAATATCTAATGTTGTGAAACAACAATCTGAAAAATTAAACCTTGTAAAGGCTAAAGTAGTATCTATTACTCCTGTTGGAATGGGAGATAGGGTTGCTGTTGATACTACTTCTTTATTAAAGCGTGGAGAAGGTATGCTTGTTGGAAATTCATCAGCAGGAATGATTTTTGTTCATGCTGAAACAGAAGAAAGTCCTTACGTTGCATCTAGACCATTTAGAGTAAATGCTGGAGCAGTTCATATGTATACGAGGGTTCCTGGTGGAAAAACTGTTTATTTATGCGAGCTTTCTGCTGGAAAGGAAGTTATGGTTTACGATACAGAAGGAAACGGTAGAGTTGTTTATGTAGGCAGAGCAAAAGTAGAAAGAAGACCTATGCTTTTAATAGAAGCAGAATATGAAGGGAAAAAACTTTCTGCAGTTTTACAAAATGCAGAAACAATTAGAGTTGTAGGAGCAGATGGCTCTTTAATATCAGTAGTTGACTTAAAGGTAGGAGACGAAATCCTTGGATACGTAGAAGAAGCAGGAAGACACTTTGGTATGAAAGTAGAAGAAACAATAATTGAAAAATAAAAAATGAACAGTCCTTTTAAAGTAGGAATTTTTGTTTTATTTACAGCTTTAATAGCAGGATATTTGATAATTACTTTTGAAAGTAAAAACTGGACAGGAGATACAAAAGAGTATTTTTTATATTTTGATGATATTTCTGGTTTATCTAAAGGTTCCGATGTTAGTGTTAAAGGACTAAAAGCTGGAAAAGTTAAAGACATTTATTATGAGGATGGGAAAATAAAAGTAGTTGTTGCAATAAAGGAAGATATTCCGATACATCAAAATGCAAAAGCTTACATAAAAACTATGGGATTAATGGGAGATAAATATGTTTATATAGACCCCGGTTCACCAGAAAGTCCAGTTATACCAGAAAAAGGAAAAATTGAAAGAACTTTAACTTTAGCATCTGCAGAAGATACTTTTAACGATATATCTTTAGCTGCGAAAAAATTTGAAAAATTAATGGATAATTTAAATGAAGCTGTTGGAAATGGAAGATTAGTTAAGCTTATTGACAATATTAATTCTTTAGCTGTGGAAACAAGGCAAGTTGTAGCAGAAAACAGAGAGAACTTAAGGAAATCTATAGAAAATATAGAAAAAATCACAGCACAGTTAAAAGAAACAATTCCTCCTTTAGTGAAAAAGATTGAAAGAATTGCCGACAATTTAGAGCAAATTACAGGAGATAATAAAGAAGATATAAGACAAATAATTGTAAGTCTAAGGAATGTAGCAAAAACCTTAGAGAAAAAAGTTCCTACAACTATAGATAATATAAATATTGCTTCAGAAAAAGCCAAAGAAATTTTATCAGATAATCAAAAAGATATCAGAAAAGCTATCAAATATATCAGGTCATCTGCAAAAAAACTTGATACTATTTTAGCAAAAATTAATGAAGGTAAAGGAACTTTAGGAAAGCTTGTTAATGAGGATTCTTTATATAACACTGTTAATGAAGGTATAAAGGATTTTTCAAAGCCATTTAAAGTCATAAATGAATCAAAACTTTATGTATCTTTATTTGGAGAACAACACACAGGAAATAAAGATAAAAAGGCTGGTGTTTCTATTACTCTCATGCCTAAGGATGATAGGTATATATACGTATCATTACTTTCAAACTCTAACGGTAATATATCAGAAGTTGAAGAAATTAATACCAATGGAACTGTTTCAACAAGGACTAAGAGAGATTTAAATATACTTGTTGACCTACAATATGCAAGGCAAATATGGAAAACCAGATACGGTAATTTATGGGCTAGAGCAGGTTTAAAAGAGTCTTCTGCTGGTGCAGGAGTAGACTGGTGGTTTAGTGAAAATACTAGGCTAAACCTAGACGTTTACAAATTTGATAGAAAATATGTATGGAATGAACCAAATAGTCCAGAACTTGATTTAGGACTTTTCTATAAATTAAAAAAAAGTCCATTATTTTTTAGATTTGGAGGTTCTGATTTGTTAGTTCCAGAATACAGAGGAGTTTATTTTGGGGCTGGACTAATGTTTACTGATGATTATCTTAAATATATGTTAGGATTATCCAATGCTGTGAGATAATAAGATAACTAAGAACTATGGAGTTGGGAGTATGGAAAAAAAGGAATTTCTAAAAAATATATATCTTTTTGAGGGTTTAAAAGAAGAAGAAATAGATAATATAGCAAGATATTTTCATGAGAGAGAATATAAAAAAGGTGATTATATATTTTTCGAAGGAGATGAAGAACCAGGTATATACATTGTTGAAACAGGAATTGTTAAGCTAACAAAAGAAACTGCAGATGGTAAAACTGTAATTCTTAGGTTAGTTACTCCTGGAGAAGTTTTTGGATGGTTAGTCTTAGGAGAATCTAAACCTGACAGCACTTATACAGCACAGGTTCTTATAGATAGTAAAGTATTACACATTTCCAATGCAGATTTTGTTAGACTTTTAACTCAATATCCAGCAGTTGCAGTAAAAATTACCTGTGATGCATCAAAAAAGCTTTTAGAAGCATATGATAGGCTTAAAAGCCTTGCTGCAGAAAAAGTTGAAGGTAGAATAGCAAACTTACTTTTAGAACTATCTAAAAAAATAGGAAAAGAGGAAGATGGAAAGTTAGTTATAAATGCCCCAATTACAAGACAAGATTTAGCAGAAATGACTGGAACTACTGTAGAAACTGCAATAAGAATAATAAGCAAATGGAAAAAGGAAGGATTAATAAATACGGAAAGAGGAAAAATAGAAATCTTAGATCCAGACTACTTTGAAGACCTTGTAAGTTAACAAGCTTATTTTTGTATTTATGATAATCAGCTTGAAATCTCATAACTAAGGTCTTATTTTTTTATAAAGACTAATATTAGGAGTTATAGTAATCTAATAAATATCATATTGAAAAATTTTTATATACATATATAATAATATTCGCATTTTCTAATAATTTCATACAAAAGGGGAGAAGCAATGATAAAAAAAGCCATTGGTATAAGTTTTTTACTTAGCGGATTAGTATTTGCCAAAGAAATAACTTTACAAGAGGCAATAAATACTGCTTTACAAAATGGATTTGGAATAAAATCAAAGCAAAAACTAATAAAGGCAAAAGAATTTGAATTAAATATGGCTAAAGGTTTTAGATATCCTAAATTAACGCTATTTGCAAACTTCTTAAGAACAGATAACCCTGGCTATGCAATGATGAATACTCTAAACCAAAAAAGACTAGATATAAATGAATCTTCTAAATATGTAGATATGACTTCTTTCAACCCTATCTTTGGTGGCTCTGGAATTAACTTTAATGCACCAACATATCCAGAAGTAAATAACTGGCAAACTAAATTGCAACTGGAAGTTCCAATATTTACAGGTTTTAAAATATCAACTGCTATACAAATGAAAACCAAAGATTTACAATCTTCAAAAAAAGAGTTAGAAAGTGAAAAACAAAGAACTATCCTGAATGTCATAAAAGCATACAAAGGGGCTTTACTTGCAAAAGAAGGTATGAATATAGCCCAAGAGGCTTATAACACTGCAAAAAAGCATTATGAAGTTGCAAAAAAAATGTATGACACAGGACTTGTTGTTTATGCAGATGTATTAAGAGCAAAAGTTTATATGCTAGATATGCAAAATAAAATAACAGAGGCTAAATCAAAATATTTAACTGCAAAAAAGGCATTACTTTTAGCAATGGGAAAAACTAATGTATCTCCCGAAAATATAGATGTAGTTGGAGAATTATCATGTAATGCACCACAAAAAGAGGTGTCTTATTATCAAAAGTTAGCCTTAAAACTTAGACCTGACCTTCAAGCAGTTAGAGCAAAAGTTTTAATAGCTAAAGATATGATAAAAATGGCTAAATCTGATTACTATCCAAAAATTGGAGCGTTTGCTTTTGTTGAAAACGATTCTAAAGATTTTCTATTTTCTGACAATGCAAATTGGTGGGGAATTGGTGTTGGACTAACTTGGAATGTATTTAATGGATTTGTAAGAGAGAATAAATATAAATCTGCAAAGGAAATTTATTCTTCATATTCTCAAAAGCTAAAAGGTTTTGAAGAATACATAAAGTTTAAAGTTTACGATAGCTATTATAAATGGATAAATGCATATGAAAAATACAAAACTAAGAAGGAAGCTTTAAACATGGCAGAAGAAGTTTTATCTATTACAGAAAAAAGTTATAACAATCAGATGGCATCTATGTTAGATCTTATAGATACTCAAACATTAAGAGACAAAACGAAATTTGATTTATCTCAAGCAAAATATCAGTGCGAAGTTTCTTACGCAGAACTCCTTTATAACACAGGGAACTTAAATAAATAAAAAAAATATATGGAGGATAGGAAATGAAATCAGTAATAAAATTTGGTCTATTTTTTATCTTGCCGATGATAATGGTAATCTTATGGATAGGAGGTATTTTTTCAGACAGAATTCCCCCAGGGTACGCAGAAGAGCAACCTAAAATAATAACTGGCGTAAAAATTGATGTTATAAAACCTACCAAAATAAAAGAGACTTATAAATTAGAGGGCTACACAACTTCTAAGGAAACTGCAAAGGTTGCAACAAAATTAATGGGAAAAGTTCTAGATGTAAAAGTAAATGAAGGGGATTTTGTAAAAAAAGGACAACTTTTAGCAGTTATTGATATTTCAGATATAAAAGCCAAAGAAAAAGAAGCTTTAGCAGGTCTTGAAGAGTTGTCAAAAGCTAGGGAAGAAGCTTTAGCAGGTAGAGAAGCAGTTTTAGCTCAAATATCTTTTCTAGAAAAAACATATAACAGAATGAAAACTCTTTATGAAGAAAATGCACTTCCAAGGCAGAAACTAGATGAAATTGAAATGAAGTTAAACACTGCAAAAGCCAAATTAAAACAAGTTGAAGCAAAATTAAAACAATTAGATGCGAAAGAAAAACAAGTAAAAGCCAAATTAAAACAGGTAAAAATTATGGAAAGCTATGGCTACATAAAAGCACCATTTAATGGTTATGTAATCAAGAAAATGGCAAATGTTGGTGATATGGCAAATCCCGGAATGCCTTTATTTGTTGTAGGAAATACAAAATTACAGTTTATAGCAAATGTAGACGTTAAGTATATAGATAAAGTAGATGTTGGAGATATTCTAAATATAAAAATAGATGCAACAGGAAGAACTTATAAAGCAAAAGTTGTAGAGAAAAATAATAATGCAGACCCTGCAAATAACTCGTTTTCTATAAGAGCAACTATCCAAAACCCAGAAGGACTTGGTATAGGCTTTTATGGAAAAACTTATATAACAATCGATGAATCAGAAAAACTTCTCATACCCAAAACAGCTATAAAAAGATGGAATCAGGTTGAAGGGGTTTTTTTAGTTTCTCCAGACGGTATTTTAAGATTTAAGCCTGTAAAACTTGGAGAAAAATACGGAGACAAATATGAAGTTAAATCTGGAATCGTAGCTGGAGAAAGAATTGTTGTTGATGGTGTTGAAAAAGCTTGTGATGGTTGCAAAGTAAGACTATAAGTTGGAGGGAAAAATGGAGCAAGAAAAATTAAATAAAATAGGGCTTGCTGGTAAGATAGCAAAGGCATTTATAGATTCAAAGCTTACACCACTCCTTGTTTTAGGTATGCTTTTACTTGGATTGTTTGCAGTTCTAACAACTCCAAGAGATGAAGAACCTCAGATTGTTGTTCCAATGATAGATATTACTGTTCCTTATCCAGGGGTTGAGGCTGATGAAATAGATAAAACTGTAGTTAAACCACTAGAAAAATTAATGTGGGAAATACCCCATGTAGATTATGTTTATTCTTATGCTGGAGATGGATTTGGAGTAGTTACAGTAAGATTTGAAGTTGGAGCTGATCCTGAAGATAGCTTAGTAAAGCTGTACAGTAAATTAATGTCTAATTACTATAAAATGCCAAAAGGGGCAATGGACCCAATTGTCCAACCAAAGTCTATTGATGATGTTCCTATTATGGCAATTACTCTTTATAGTGATAAATATTCTTCATATGAAATCAGAAGAATTGCAGAGGTTGTTGAAGACCAGTTAAAACAACTCGAAAACATTTCTGAAACCCATATTATTGGTTCAAAGCCTAAAACCATAAATGTATGGTTTGATCCTGTTAAGTTAAATGCATATCACATTATGTTACCCCAAGTTGTAAAAGTATTACAGGCTACAAACTATGAACTACCAGCTGGAGAATTTGATAATAATGGATATAGATACAAAGTTAGAGTAGGAAAATTCTTTGATAGCATTGAAGATGTAAAAAATACAGTAATAGGAATATACAATAACAAACCAATATATATAAAAGATGTAGCCAAAGTTTTTGAAGGTGAAGGAGAAAAAACTAATTATGTTAATTTTGGGTTTGGAACTGCATCTGGAGAAACTGATAAATTATACAATGCAGTAACTATATCTATAGCTAAAAAAACAGGAAGTAATGCAGTTGTAGTTGCAGATAATATCATAGAAAAGCTCAATCTATTAAAAGGAGAAATAATACCCGATGATATTCATATAAAAATTACTAGAAACTATGGAGAAACTGCTACAGAAAAAGCTAATGAGTTAATTGAACACTTATTAATTGCAACATTCTCTATAGTTTTACTAATTGCTGTAACCCTTGGATGGAGAGAATCTTTAATTGTTGCAGTAACAATACCAGTAACTCTTGCAATAGCATTATTCTTAAGTGAAATGTATGGATACTCACTAAATAGGGTTACATTATTTGCACTTATATTCTCAATAGGTATTCTTGTTGATAACTCTATTGTTGTTCTTGAGAACATACACAGATGGTTCTCTATGAGAAAAGTTCCTATGAAAGAAGCAGCGATTATAGCTACAGATGAAGTTGGAAATCCTACCATTCTTGCAACATTTGCAGTAATAGTTGCACTTCTTCCTATGGCATTTGTTTCAGGGTTAATGGGTCCTTATATGAGACCTATTCCAATTAATGCATCTGTTGCAATGTTTTTCTCTATGATTTTAGCTTTTATTCTAACACCTTATCTGGCATTAAGATGGTTAAAACATGATGAAAAACATGAATCCCCTGAAAGTTTAGAAAGAGAAGATGAGGCTAAAGCTGGAGTTTTAGCTTGGTTATTTACCAAAATATACATACCATTATTTAGAAGTAGATTTAAAAGATGGGTATTCTTGGGATTTTTAGGATTACTCCTTGTAGGTTCAGCATATTTACTTGTAAATAGAACAGTTTTAGTAAAAATGCTACCTTATGATAATAAGAGCGAACTATTTGTAGTTTTAGATATGCCAGAAGGAACTCCTCTAGAAAGAACTTATGAAGCGACAAAGGCAATTGCAGAATATATTAAAAAGCAAAACGAAGTTGAAAACTATGTAATGTATGTAGGTGTTCCAGCACCGTTTGATTTTAATGGGCTTGTTAGACATTACTATTTCAGAATAGCTCCCCATTATGCAATGATAAAGGTAAATCTTGTTAATAAATATGAAAGAAAAGCTCAATCTCACGAAATAGCAGAAAGAATAAGAGATGATGTTTATAAAATAGCAAAAAGCTATGGAGCTAAATATGTTGCAGTAGTTGAGCCTCCACCAGGACCACCTGTATTATCTCCAATAGTTGCAGAGGTTTATGGACCAAACTACAAACATCAGCTTGAAATTGCAGAAAAAATAAAAGAAATATTTGAAAATACTCCCGGTCTTATAGATGTTGGAATTTACACAAACTATCCACAAAGGCAGTATGTAATAAAAGTAAAAGAAGAACTTGCTCAAAGATTTGGAATGAACACTGAGAACCTTGCTAAAACCATAAGAATAGCTTTATCTGGATACACAGCAGGATTAATATACAACGGAATAGATACAGAGCCTCCACAAATAGTTGTTCAGCTAGACCCTAACTACAGATATAGTTTAAAAGGCCTTCTTGCAATGAAAATACCTACTCCAAAAGGTGGAGTTCCTCTAGGTTCACTTGTAGAAATTGAAAAAGGAACTACAAAACATGACATTTACAGAAAGAACCTACAGCCAGTTGTTTATGTAGTTGCGAATGTTAACGATAGCGTTGGTAGTCCTGTTTATCCAATAATAGATTTATGGGATAAGATTAAATCTGTAGGAACTCCAGATGGTAAAGGGTTAGAGCTTCTTTTAACACATCAACCAGAATTTACAGACAAATACTATGTAAAATGGGACGGAGAATGGCAAGTAACGTATGAAACATTTAGAGATATGGGAATAGCATTTGCAGTGGCTATAGTAGTCCTCTATATACTACTTGTTGGTTGGTTTGGTTCATTCAAAATGCCTGCAGTTATAATGTCTCCAATCTTATTTACACTTGTTGGAATAATACCTGGACACTGGTTAATGGGAGCATTCTTTACAGCAACTTCTATGATAGGATTTATAGCACTTGCAGGAATAATTCTTAGAAACTCAATATTATTAGTTCAATTTGCAGAAGATAAGTTAAGAGAGGGGTATTCTGTAGAAGAAGCATTATTAGAGGCAGGTATAGTTAGAACAAGGCCAATATTACTTACAGCTGCAGCTATAGTCGTTGGTGCATTTGTAATTATCTTTGACCCAATATTTAATGGACTTGCGATAGCATTAATATTTGGAACAATAGCTTCAACATTAATTACTCTTGTAGTTGTTCCTGTTTTATACTTCATGATAGAAAGAAAAAGAGCTGAAATACTATGTATGGCTCCAGCAGTTCCTATCAATGAAGGTAAAAAGAAAAAATAAAATAAGTAGTTGACATTTATGGGAGGGGGATTTACTTTTTATGTTAAATATATCAACTTTTAAGGGTGCTTAAATGTTTTCTTTTATAACAAAACTTTGGTTATTTTTACTTTTAGTAGCTATTTTAGCTATAGCCTTTAGTATATCTATAATTGTTTTAATTGGAGTTGGAGTAGTATTGCTTTTTACAATTCCTTATGTTTTTTATCTAAAATGGAAAGCTAAGAAACAGTTAGAAAAAAACGGTATTTATGAAGCAAAAATAATAAGAGTAGAAAAACTAGATGATTAATTTATTCCGTTAAGTTTTTTTAAAATTTCTAACACACTACAAAAATCATTTTCAGAGTATCCATTTGTGTATGTTCCTTTATAAATATCGTTTGAAATCGAAAAATAAGGGGAGACTAGATTATTTTTATCTAGTATCTCACTGAAATATCTTAAATCTTTTACCAAAAGTTTGGTTGAAAATTGGGTAGAATAATCTTCATTTAATATTTTACCTTTCTTAGTTTCTAAAACTGCAGATTTTCCTGCTCCATTTTCAAGAACTTTTATTGTAGTTTGCCTATCTATTCCTATTTTTTCAGCTAAAACAATAGCTTCTGATAATGCTCCCATAAAAGTAGCCAAAACACTATTATTTATTAGTTTCAAACTACTAGAAATTCCATAATCTCCAAGGTAAAAAACTTCTTTACCTAAAACAGAAAATAATCCAAGGAGTTCTTTATAAGTTTGCTCATCTCCACTAACCAGTATAGTTAACATTCCCTTTTCTGCTAAAAGAACGCTTCCTAAAACAGGGGCTTCTAAGAAACTAGCTCCTTTTTTCAAAAGCCTTTCTGCAAGTTTTTTGGCAGTCTCAGGTCTTACAGTAGTCATATCAATAAATACTTTTCCTTCTATTGTTAGTTCTAATATCCTACTGTATACTTCTTCAACTGCTTCTGCATCAGAAAGCATTGTTATGATTGTATCCTGCTCTAAAACCAAACCTTCTAATGTATTTGTATAGGGAAGACCACTTTCTTTAGCCTTTTGTAGAGTTCTGTTCCATACTTTTACATTAAAATTTGCATTAGCAAGATTTTTTGCAATTAGAGTTCCCATATTACCAAGACCAATTAAACCAACATTTTTCTGCAATTATTTAGCCTCTTTAGTTTGTTTTTCTGTTTTTACAGGTATATCAGATGGAATTTGATGCAAAGTTTTAGCTTTATAGTGATCAATCAAAGACAATGATAAAACCAAAGCTAAAAATATTCCACCTAGCCAGTAAGTTATTTTAGTTAGTATGTTAGAAGCGCCAGCTCCTAAAACTGCTGCAGCAGCTCCAGAGCCAAAAACTGCTCCAATTTCTGCTCCTTTTGTCTTTTGCATAAGTATTAGGATAACCAGCAATATACTATCTATTACAAGGAATACAGATAAAATCGTATACAAAATATCCATTTACACCTCCAGCACTTCAGTTATGATTTGGTAAAACTTTTTAGGGTCTAAACTTGCAGAGCCTACTAAAAACCCATTTATATTTGGCTGTTTTATCAAATCTCTTGCATTTTCAGGTTTTACACTTCCACCGTATAAAATTCTTGTTTTTTGGTCATTCCCTTTAGAAAGTTCATTAATTAAACTTCTTATAAACTTGTGAACCTCTTCCGCTTGCTCTGGTGTTGCCGTTTTTCCAGTTCCAATTGCCCATACAGGTTCATAAGCTATATCTACAAACTGTATATCTGCGTTTAAACCTGCTAAACCTTTTCTAATTTGGTTTTCTATAACTTTTAGGGTTATCCCCTGTTCTCTTTCTTCTAATGTTTCTCCAACGCATAAAATTGGCCTAATTCCATGTTCTATAGCAGAAAAAACTTTATTATTTATTAAATTGTCCTTTTCTCCAAAAATCTGTCTTCTTTCAGAGTGTCCAATTATTACATAATCAACATTTAACTCATTTAACATTAATGGAGAAATTTCTCCTGTGTAAGCTCCTTTTTCTGCATGAAACATATTTTGAGCTCCAAGGTAAACATTGTATTCTCCTTCCTTTTTCACAGCATCAAGTTTTATTGATGCAGAAGCAAGGGCAGTAAAAGGAGGAGCTATCATAATATCTACTGCAAATAAATCCTTTACAGAAGGTAAAAATACCTCTAAATATTCTAAAGTCTCTGCAATAGTTTTATGCATTTTCCAGTTAGCAGCAATTAGATATTTCATTACTTATCCTCTAAATGTCTTATTTCTTTGTTTAAAATATTTCCATTTTCATCTAAATCATAAACAATAGGCGTTCCTGTTGGGATTTCTACTTTTACAATTTCCTCAGGAGATAGTTTTTCAAGATACATAACAATACTTCTTAAAGAGTTTCCATGTGCTACAACAATCACATTTCTGCCATCTACTATATCACCCATAATTGCTCTTTCTAAAAATGGAATAGTTCTAGCTGCAGTATCTTTTAATGATTCTCCTTCTGGTGGAGCAATATCATAACTTCTTCTCCAAAGATGAACTATATCTGCTCCCCATTTTTGTCTAGCTCTATCTTTGTTTAATCCTTGTAATGCTCCATAATGCCTTTCATTTAAAGCTTGGTCTTTTATAACAGGAATTAAAAGCCCTACAGTTTCTAGAATAATTCTTAAGGTTTCTTGAGCTCTTGTTAAAGCAGATGTATAAGCAACATCAAACTTAATATCTTTTAAGAGTTCTCCTGCTCTATATGCTTCTTCTTTTCCTTTTTCTGTTAGTGGAACATCTACCCATCCTGTAAATCTATTTTGTAAATTCCAAACAGACTGACCATGTCTAACAAGGACTAATTTTGGCATTAATCTAACCTCAGAAGAATTTTTTATAAGTTATTATATCAGTTTAGATAGTCTTCTTTCTATTACTATAAAACCAAAAGGAATTACAGAAAATAAAATTAATTCAAAAACAAGTTTATTGTTAAAATTATGCTCTTTTTTTGCATCGTATAAAACTTTTAAAAAGTAAAGCCATAAAACTCCGTGTATAGAGCCAAATATTAATGTTGCTATTTTATATCCCCATACATACTTAAGGGGCATTGCTACAAAAAACAGGATGATTAGAGAAATTCCCTCAATAATTGATACTTTAATAAGTTTTCTAATAGATTCCAAAGACTTTACCTCCTTAAAAATTATTCTAGAAACTGTAGGGCTTTTAATTCCTGTTATAAAAGACCAAGCTTTAAATGAAAGGCATTATGGAGCATTACAAGGATTAAACAAAGATAGTGCTAGACAAAAATGGGGAGCAGATATAGT
>QNYP01000024.1 GCA_003978675.1 Hydrogenothermus sp. | reverse complement strand
TTTAGCTTCTGCAAATGATAGATTTGATTGGTCTAAAAATAGAAGGTATTTAATCATTGATAATAGCGGTGCATCAGACCTTTTAAAAGCAGAATTAAATAATGTTGCAGGAATACCTAAAGGGACAATAGGAACTAATTTGTTAAAAGAAATAAAAAATCAAGCTTTAGAATTTGGAAATGTGGAAATAAAAGAAGGCAGAGTTATTGAAGCAGTAGAAGAAAACGGATTATTTACTGTTAAAACAGAAAGCGGTGAAACTTATAAGGGAGATATTTTAGTTCTTGCTACAGGATTTCATGAATTTTCGATAAAAGGATTAAATGTAGAGGTTATTGATAATATTAGGGCTCCAAGACCGGGAAAAGTTATGGTTAAACATGATGGAAACTTCAAAGTTAGGGAAAATCTTTGGGTTGCTGGAAATATTGCAGGTTGTAGCACAATGTTTGCTGCAGCAATAGGTTCAGGAGCTCAAGTTGCTTGTGATATTATGAGTAAATGGGCAGGAAAAAATATTGTTATACATGATGTTCCATCTAAGTAATAAAAATAAAAGTTTTGTTTTATAATATTTATGTTTGTTTTAAAAAAGTAGCTCTTTATGGAGATAGAATTGTTAACTTTTCAGGAAATAATTCAAAATTTGCAAAATTATTGGATAGAACAAGGTTGTATTTTATGGCAACCTTATGATATAGAAACAGGAGCAGGGACTATGAACCCTGCTACCTTTTTGAGGGTGTTAGGACCTGAACCATGGAATGTAGCTTATGTAGAGCCTTGCAGAAGACCAAAAGATGGAAGATATGGAGAAAATCCTAATAGATTACAGCATTATTATCAATTTCAGGTAATTCTAAAACCAGCTCCAGAAAATCCACAGGAACTTTATCTGAAAAGTCTTGAAGCTCTTGGTATAGACCTTACTGCCCATGATATAAGATTTGTTGAAGATGATTGGGAAAGCCCAACTTTAGGAGCTTGGGGACTTGGTTGGGAAGTTTGGCTTGATGGTATGGAAATTACACAGTTTACATATTTCCAGCAAACAGGTAGTTTAGATCTTCCTGAAATATCTGTTGAGATTACTTATGGACTTGAAAGAATTGCTATGTATCTGCAAAACAAAGACAGTGTCTATGATATTGTTTGGGCAGAAGGTATAACCTACGGAGATATTTATAAAGAATCAGAAAGACAATGGTCTGTATACAACTTTGAAGAAGCAGATGTAGAAACATTATTTACTTTGTTTGATTTATACGAAAAAGAAGGCTTTAGACTAATAGATAAAAACCTTCCTATTCCTGCTTATGACCAAGCTTTAAAATGTTCTCATATATTTAACTTACTTGATGCAAGGGGAGCCTTGTCTGTAAATGAAAGAGCTAGATTTATAGCTAGAGTTAGAAACCTATCAAGAGAATGTGCAAAAGCATTTGCAAAACATAGAGAAGAATTAGGGTATCCGTTGAAAAAAAAGTAGGAAGGTATCAATATGAAAAAAACCTTTAATGTTTTACCTCTTCTTACGATTATAGTGGTAAATAAAAATACAGGTATATCAAAAAAGTTTTATAAAAGCTGATACTGAAGATGCAAGAGGTTATATTTCTAAATTAATGAAAGGTAAGTTTTAATACTAAAGGATGAAAAATAAAGAAATAGTAAAGTTTATAGCTGAAACTTTGAGAAATATTGGAGTAGGTTTTGTAATAGCAAATGTTGTTTTATTTTTGTCTACACAAATAAAAACTATTAATTCCATTTTTTTGTTTCTTTTAGGAACTTATAACATATTGTTTGGTATATACCTGTTTGTGCTTTATGTTAAAGGAGGTAATGAATAATGGACTTATTAACTTGGATAATTTTAGCTTCCTTTATATTTACAACAATGTTAGGATTATCTGCAATATACTTTGCAAAAAAACACTCACAAGAAGGTTAGGATAAATGGCACAATATTTATTAGAAATAGGAACAGAAGAATTACCCCCTAAAGCTGTAAATATAGCTAAGGATTATTTAAAAGAAAAGGCTAAAGAAATATTTAAAGACTTTTTTGAATATATTTCAGATGAAAATATAAAAGAATTTGCAACTCCAAGGAGAATAGCAGTTTTAGTTAAAAATCTTAAATTACAGCAGGATTCACAGAAGAGATTAATTATAGGTCCACCAGCAAAGGTTGCAATTGATGAAAATGGAAATTTCCTAAAGCCTGCTTTAGCTTTTGCTTCAAAAAATAATATCCCAATAGAAAGCTTGCAAGTAATAGAAAATGAAAAAGGTAGATATGTAGGAGCTGAAATAATAGAAGAGGGTAAAAAACTAGAGGAAGTTATAAAAGAGGAAATTCCAAAAATTATTTTAAGTATTCCTTTTCCTAAAACGATGAGATGGACTTCTTTAGATATAAGATTTTCAAGACCAATTAGATGGATAGTTTCTTTATTAGACGACAAAGTTATTGAGTTTGAATTAGGAAATCTAAAAGCAGATAGATACACACACTTACATAGGTTTATGACAAATCCTGTTGGTAGGGGAGAAAGAAAAGAAATACCAAATGCTTCAATGTATGAAGAAATAACGAAACTTGGATTTATAATAGCAAATTACAGTGATAGAAAAACAGCAATAGAAACACAGTTAACAGGTTTTGCCTCACAGATTGGAGCAAATGCAATATTAGATGAAGATTTACTTGATGAAGTTGCTAATCTAACAGAGTTTCCAGTAGGAATTTTAGGGGATTTTTCTCCAGAATACTTAATTTTACCTAGAGAAGTAATAATAACCGTTTGTAAAGTTCATCAAAGATATTTTAATTTTGAAAAAAACGGCAAATTAATTCCTAAATTTTTAGCAATTTCAAATACAGCAGTTAAAGATAAAGATAAAGTCAAACAAGGATATGAAAAAGTTTTAAAAGCAAGACTTGAAGATGCTTTGTTTTTCTACAAAGAGGATTTAAAACATAATTTAGAAGAATTTTATCCAAAACTTGAAGGTATACAGTTTCATCAAAAACTTGGTTCTATGTTTGAGAAAGTAGAAAGAAATGAGAAAATTGCTAATTTAATATCAGATAAATTAGGATTTACAAACGAACAGGATTTAAAAAGGGCAAATAAACTTTCAAAATGCGATTTACTAACAGAAATGGTAAAAGAATTTGATGAACTTCAAGGCATTATGGGAATGCATTATGCTTTAAAACAAGGTGAAAAAGAGGAAGTAGCAAAAGCAATATACGAGCATTATTTACCGCAATCTGCCGATGATGATCTACCGCAAACAAATATAGGAACAATTTTAGCTTTAGCTGATAAATTAGATACAGTTATATCTTTCTTATCCATTGGAGAAAAACCTAAAGGAGCATCAGACCCTTATGGTATAAGAAGGGCTACAATAGGAATAATCAAAATATTAATAGAAAAGGGAATAGACTTAGATTTAGATGAACTTTTAGATGAAATTTCTAAAGAAGCAAAAAAAACTAAAATTTTAAAATTTGCACAATTGGAAATAAAGTGGCAACCTATTTTTGAAGAAGAAATTATTCCACAAATAAGACAGTTTATACTTTCTAGAATTTCTTCATACTTAAAGGAAAAGTCTATAGATACAGATGTAATAAATGCAGTTTTAGATACATCAGCATTAAATCCTCACAGAATTTATCTAAAAGCAAAAGCATTACAAAAATTAAAGATAAATCCAGAATTTAATGAAATAATGACAGTTTTTAAGAGGGTGGGAAGAATTATTCCTGAAGACTTTGAGGCGAATTTAGACGAAAGCTTAATAAAAGAAAATGCCGAAGTTGACCTTTATAATGCTTATAAACATATAAAACAAGAATATGAGAACTTAATAACAGAAAAAGAATATACAAATGCTTTATCTAAACTGTTAGAAATAAAGCCTAAAATAGATAATTTCTTTGATAATGTAATGGTAATGGTGGATGATGAAAAGTTAAAACAAAACAGGCTTTCTCTGTTAAAATTAATTGATAATCTATTTAAGAAAATAGCTAACTTTGAAAAAATAACAACTGTATAAATACAGGAGGACATATATATGGCCGACAAAAAGCTAGTGGTTTGGCTTAATGAAGTAGGAATGGAAGATGTTGAGCTAGTAGGTGGTAAAAATGCCTCTTTAGGAGAAATGATAAAAGGTCTTTCTTCTATTGGTATAAAAATCCCAATGGGATATGTGGTAACTGCTGAAGCCTATAGATACTTTGTAAGATACAACAATCTTGAGGACAAGATAAAGGAAGTTCTTAATGGATTAGATCCTAATGATGTTGAAGATTTGGCGAAAAGAGGATTAACAGTTAGAGAACTTATAAAAGGTGGAGAATTTCCAGAGGATCTTAGAAGTGAAATCTTAAAGTATTATGAAGAATTAAGCGATATGTATAAACAACACAGAGTAGATGTTGCAGTTCGTTCATCTGCTACTGCTGAAGACTTACCAGATGCATCTTTTGCAGGACAGCAGGAAACATATTTAAACATAAAAGGTGATGAATCTTTACTTATAGCTATTAAAAACTGTTTTGCATCTTTATTTACAGATAGAGCTATTTCTTATAGAGAATCATTTGGATTTGACCACTTTTCAATAGGACTTGCTGTTGGTATTCAAAAAATGGTTCGTTCTGACCTAGCATCTGCAGGAGTTGCATTTTCTATTGATACAGATAGTGGATTTAAAGATGTTGTTCTCATTAACGGTTCTTATGGTCTTGGTGAGATGGTAGTTCAAGGGGCAGTAACCCCTGATGAGTTCTTAGTGTTTAAACCTACATTTAAGCAAGGTTATTCTGCAATTATTGAGAAAAAACTTGGAATGAAAACCCAAAAAATGGTTTATGGAACATCTGATGAAGAAAGGGTAAAGGTTGTTTCTGTTCCAAGAGATGAGCAAAAAAAATTCTGTCTAACAGATGATGAAATCCTTCAGCTTGCTGACTGGGTGATAAAGATAGAAGAGTATTACTCCAATAAATACAATAAATGGACACCTATGGATGTTGAGTGGGCAAAAGATGGAGAATTAAATGAGCTTTTTATAGTTCAGGCAAGACCAGAAACAATTCATTCAAGGAAAGATCACTCAAAAATAACTGTCTACAAAATAACGGAACCTATTGAGGAAAGACAAGAAAAAGTATTAACTTCTGGAATTGCTGTTGGAGATAAAGTTGCAGTTGGAAAAGTAAAATTAATGCATTCTCTAGAAGATGCAAAGGAGTTTAAAGAAGGAGACATCCTTGTTACAGATATGACAGACCCTGACTGGGAACCAATTATGAAAAAAGCTGGGGCAATAGTAACAAACAGAGGTGGTAGGACTTGCCACGCAGCGATTGTAGCAAGAGAGCTTGGAGTTCCTGCAGTTGTTGGCACTGGAAATGCAACAGATGTTTTAAAGGATGGAATGGAGGTAACTGTATCATGTGCTGAAGGGGAAGTTGGATATGTTTATAGTGGAAAGGTTGCTTATGAAGTAGAAGAAATAGATATATCAACTCTTCCAAAAACAAAAACTCCTATACTTATGAATATTGCAACTCCAGAAGGAGCGTTTGATTACTCATTTCTTCCAAATGAAGGTGTTGGTCTTGCAAGAGAAGAATTTATAATCAACAACTACATAGGAATACATCCTCTTGCATTAATCAAGTTTGATGAAATAAAAGAAAAAGATCCGGAACTTGCAGAAATTATAGAAGAAAAAACTTTTGGATACGATAACAAAGAAGAATACTATGTGAAAAAACTATCTTATGGTATCGCAAGAATAGCAGCAGCATTTTATCCTAAACCAGTGATTGTTAGATTTTCAGACTTTAAATCTAATGAATATGCAAATCTTATAGGAGGACCTCTTTTTGAACCAAAAGAAGAAAACCCAATGATAGGTTGGAGAGGTGCTTCTAGATATTACTCTCCAGATTTTAAACCTGCATTTGGATTAGAATGTAAGGCAATATTAAGGGTTAGAAATAAAATGGGGCTTACAAATGTCAAAGTAATGGTTCCGTTCTGTAGGACACCTGAAGAAGGAAAGAAAGTTTTAGAAGTAATGGAAGAGTATGGTCTAAAAAGAGGTGAAAATGGACTTGAAGTTTATGTAATGTGTGAGCTTCCTTCTAATGTTATTCTTGCAGACCAGTTTGCAGAAATTTTTGATGGATTTTCTATTGGTTCGAATGATTTGACACAATTAACATTAGGATTAGATAGGGATTCTTCGTTAGTAGCACATCTTTATGATGAAAGAAATGATGCAGTAAAAAGAATGATTTCTTCTGCTATAAAAACTGTAAAAGGAAAGGGAAGAAAAATTGGTATTTGTGGGCAAGGACCTTCAGATTATCCAGATTTTGCACAATTTTTAGTTGAACAAGGTATAGATACAATCTCTATAAACCCTGACGCAGTTTTAAAAACAACAAAAGCAATTTATGAAATAGAAAAAAAACTAGGTTTACATGACAATTAATTTAGTACTAAAATGAATTTATAGATGGTATATATGGTAGGGAGATTTAAGGATTATCTCTCCCTACCGAAAAAATATAAAAGCTTAAACTTTGGGGGGAATTTTGGGAATAAGCTTGCAATTTCCTAAGCTTAGTATATTTTCAAAAGAAAAAGTTGTTTTAGGACTTCAAATTTCAAAATCATATTCTAAATTGGCCCTTCTTCAAAAAGAAGGAAATAGTTATACACTTCCAACAATTCCTTTTGAGATAGTTTTGCCAGATAATATTGAGGAAGCAGGGAATTTACTAAAAGATGAGCTTTTAAAAAGAGATATATCCAATGTATCAGTAGTTGCAGGACTTCCTCCAAGTTCTTTGTTTTTTAAAGCTGTCAAGATTCCTAAAGTAAAAGAAGATGAATTAAAAGATGCTGTAGAATGGAACATAAGAGAAGATATTAATACTATTCAAGGAGATACTTTTTATGATTTCAATGTAATTTCAGAGAATGAAGGTGTTCTTGACATACTTGTTGTTATAGCAAGACTTTCTGACATAGATAGAATAAGACAAATATGTGAGTTTGCAGATATATCTTTAGATATAATCGATGCAGAGCCTATTTCCCTTATAAATTTAGCAAGTTTTTATCTATCTAATCAGGCTAGAGAAGAAAGAGAAGAAAATATATGTATTGTCCATTTAGATAAATATGAATCTTATCTTTCCTTTTCTCACAAAAATGTTATTGTTCAAAGTTTAAATTTTGATAGTATAAAATATGAGTCAATGTCTCCTGATGATAGGGAATCTGCAGTAGAAAGTTTAGTAAATGAAATAAATTATTTTTTCTTAACTATACATGAACCAAGAACTATATTTATGTCAGGCGATTCTTTTAAATTTCCAGAGATAAAAGCTTATATGCAGTTAAAATTTGGAAGTAGATTTGAGCTAGAAGATTTAGACCCTGTAAATGTTTTGAATTTAGATTATTCAGGAAATTTACCTTTGGGTGTATATAATGTGCCTATATCATTGGCTTTTAGAGGTTTTTTAGATGATTAAAATAAACTTAAATCCAGAGAAAAGAAAAAGAAATAAAGGTTTAAATTTTCAGTTTTCAATTTCTCAGCTAGAGTTATCTAATTATGTTTATCTAGGTATTTTCTTAGCACCTATTATAGGAATGATTGTATATAATTTTGTGTTAAGCTCAGCAATAGATGATTTAATAAAAGAAAAACAAAGACTAGCTCAAGAAAAACAAAAATATCAGAAGGTAGCAGCTAAAATAAGGCAGTTAAATGAAGAAGTAGCAAAGTTACAATCTATATTGAATAAATTAGAATCCAGAAAGCTTGTTTATGAGAATTTACCATTAGAAAAAAGATTATTTTTAAATATGTTTTCTGTTATATCTTCTAGTTTGCCAGATGGAGTGTGGTTAAATAAAATACAACTTTCTAGGAAAAACTCTATTTTTCAAGGATTTTCTTTTAAACCAGAGTATATATCTTACTTTTACGATAATATAAATAAACATTACGCTAGTATAAATTTTTCCTCTGTTAAGAAAAAAAGTAATAAAATTAATGAGTATTATACTTTTAGATTCTCTTTATCAGATTTTAAGCTAGAAAAGAGGGGAGAATAAAGGTGGATTTCGAAGAATTAAAAGAACAATGGGAAGAACTTGAAAATTGGAAAAAGTTGTTAATTACTATATTTTTCTCTGGGATAATAATTTATATCGGATATGTGTTTTTTCTCGAAGCTAAATTAGCTCAAATAGAAAATTTAGAAAGAGAAGTAAGTAAACTTCAAAATGATATTAATTATTTAAAAAAGTATGCTAAAGCTGAAAAGTTAAAAAAGTTAAATGAAAAAATAAAATCTATACAGGCAAAAATATCCCAAAAAGAAAAAGAGCTAAAGAAATATAAAAAATATATACCTGATAGACCATTTACAGAAAAAATACTTGTAAGGGTTTCGAAAATAGCCGATAAATCAGGAGTTGAATTAGAAAGTTTTTCTATAAAAGAAAAAAGTATTGTTTATGCAGTTTATAGAAAGGATATTAACAGAGTAATTTTTAAAGATAAACTTTCTAAAAAAGAAACAGGTATAAAACTCAATAAGCTTAGCTTTGAAATAAAATCTACAGGTTCAATGGAAAGTTTGTACAAATTTTTAAGAAACTTAATAAATACGAAAAGAATAGTAATTTTAGATAGAGTTAATATTTCAAAAATAAAAGGAAACTTAGCATTTAATATTAAGTTTTCCTCTTATTATATGGAGGATTAGGAAAAATGATAAGGATTTTGATATTAGCACTTTTTATGGTTAGTTTTTCTTTTGCGAAGGATTATTTAGCCCCTATGGAGAATACAGTTGGGTATATAGAGGATAATAATGGTAGAAAGTTTATAGTTGTGGAAACCCCAGAAGGAGCTAAGTTAATATCTGTTAAGAAAAATCCAGAAAAAATTATAAATAAAGACTTAGGTATAACTAAAGAAGAAATGCAAATATTAGGGGATTAGGCTATGAGGAAAAATGTTTTAGGAATATCTCTATTAGTCATATTATTTGCTAACTTTGTATTTGCAGAAAAATTAAAAATAAGTGTTGAATTTTACGGAGCAAAATTAGGAACTGCAATAGACGCATTGTCAAAAATAACTGATAAAAATGTTATATGGGATGCTTCTTCTATATCAAAGAAGGATACAAAAATCTATGTTTCAATAAGAAAACCCTTAAGTGTAGAAAGAGTTTTTAGAGAAATTTTAAAGGAGAATGGGCTTACTTATATTAAGCAGAAAGGAATTTATAAAATATCTCTTGCTGATAGTCATATTTTCACAGTTCCAAGGGTTGTAATTCAATACTTAGGAAAAGATGTATATTCCTCAATTGTTGATATAATAAAAAACAATACGAGCTCAACAGCGGAAATAAAAGAATATACAGATACATATTCTATATATGTTAGAGATACTAAAGAAAATATTGAAAAAATAAAAAAGCTTGTAAATGTGTATATTGAACCTTTACAAAAGGAAGCAAAAAAAATAGCTAAAGCAAAAGAAGAGGAAGAAAAAAGACTGTTAATGGAAAGAGAGCTTGCTAATAAGCTTGTAAAAAAAGAAATAAAACTCTCTATAGAAGAATTTAAAGATCTTGAAGACAATTTAATAGAAACTCTTTCAGACTTTGGTAAATATAAATATAACGAGAAAACAAAAACTCTTGTTATATGGGATACTAGAGCTAACTTTCATAGGATATCAAAACTGCTTGCAAAATTAAAGAAAATCAAAGTTATAACTAAATGTTTTTATGTTAGATCTTTAGAACCAACAGAACTTCTTATAAATATCAAAGAAAATTATCTTTCTAAATATGGAAGTTTAGTTTTTAAATCTAAAGAAACTGGTCAAATTTCTGGATTTTCTAATAATACAGTTTCTGGAACTCAAAGTACTACTACACAAACTGCATCTACAAACTTATCGAATTTAGGAGCTAATTCTCAAATTATAACTTCTTTACCTAAAGTTTGTATAACTGACAGCCCTTCTGTAATAAAGAAACTAAAAGAAGAATTTATAGGAATATTGCTAAATAGGCCTTATCAAATTTCAATAGAAGCTAGAATTGTTCAGATAGAGAGTAATTTTAAAAGGAGTTTAGGAATACAGTGGGGAGTAACCTACAAAAACTCACTAGGAGGTAATAAAAATTATTCTATATCTAGTGGTTTTACAGGTTCCAATTTTATTTTTGATTTTCCGGCTTCAGATGCTACTATAGGAAATGGAATGGCATTGGGATTTTCTATTTTTGAAACTTTAGGTTTAAATAGATTGGATTTAACATTAACTGCTTTAGAGGATATAGGTAAATCTAAAGTTTTATCTAGACCTAAAATTATAACAATTGATGGGGAACCTGCGGAAATATCCCAAGGTATAGAAGTTCCTTATCAATCTACTTCTGCAAACTTTGGAACAAATGTTCAATTTAAGAGAGCATTACTCAAATTAAATGTTGTCCCAAGAACTTTACCTGATGGTAATATTGTAATGACTATAACTTTAACACAGGATGTTCCTGATTTTGGAAATGCAGTGTTAGGACAACCTCCGATAAATACAAAATCAATAACAAGTAAAGTTGTTGCAAAAGATGGTTCTACAATAGTAATAGGAGGTATTTTAGAAAAAAGAGAAAGTAAAAATACTAAAGGAGTTCCTGGATTACATAGAATACCTTTACTTGGATGGTTATTTAAAAATCAGCAAGATGTAAAAAGTGAAAAAGAGTTACTTATATTCATTTCTCCAAAGATAATTTATGAATAATGGATTATACACATGTATGACCTAATAATAATTGGAATGGGGCCAGGAGGTTATGAAGCCTCCTTAACTGCTTTGAGGAAAGGACTCAATATAGCAATAGTAGAAAAAGACAAATTAGGAGGGAATTGTCTAAATAGAGCTTGTATTCCCACAAAATATCTAAGAACAGGGGCACATCTTATACAGAAATTAAAAGATTTTCATAAGTATGGGATAAATATAGATAGCCTTTCTGTAGACTACTCAACTGCATGGAAATATAAAGAGGAAACTATAAAGTTTTTAAGAAAAAGTTTACTAAATCTGCTAAAGAGTAAAAAAGTTCCTTTATACAAAGGGGAAGGGGTAATCATAGATAAAAATAAGGTTCTGATAAAGAAAAATGATGGATCTGAGGAAATCCTAGAAGGAAAGCATATAATAATTTCTACTGGTTCTATCCCTTCTTCTTTAGGTAATATCCATCCAGATGGGAAATTTGTCATAACTACAGAGGATTATATGGATAAACTTCAAACTTTACCCAAAACGATGTTAGTGGTTGGTGGTGGAGTTTCAGGATGCGAACTTTCTTATATAATGGCTAAGTATGGAGTTAAAGTTTATGTTGTTGAATTAAAAGATAGGATTCTTGATACTGATATAATTTCTCCTGAAATTTCTAAATTTATACATAGAAAGCTAAAAAATTTAGGAGTGGATATATTCCTAGGAACAACAATAAAAGAATATAAAGTAGAAGATGGGAAAGTTTTAGTTTCTTTATCAAATGGTGAAAACTTAGAAGTAGATAAAATTTTACTTTCTGTGGGTAGAAAACCAAACTCATTGGTTGATGAAATAGATATAGAAAAAGATGAAAGAGGCTTTATAAAAGTAAATCCTTATTTACAGACAAATTATGAAAACATTTTTGCTGTTGGAGATGTGATAAACTCTCCTATGCTTGCACATGTTGCCCAATATGAAGCAAAAATAGCCATGCATAATATTTTAAATCCTGATTCTAAAATTTCTGTTGATTATTCATTAATTCCATTTGCTATATTTAGTGTTTTAGAAATTGCTTCAGTAGGAGAAAATGAAATAACAGCTCAAAAAAAAGGTATTGATGTAGAAACTGGATATTTCCCTTTTATGTATAATGAAAAAGCTGTAGATGAGATTGAAAATGAAGGTTTTGTTAGACTTATTTTTGATAAAAACACTCAAAGGCTTATAGGTGGATATATTGTAGGAATTGGAGCTTCAGAATTAATCCATGAAATATCACTGATGGTAAAATCTAAATTTACAGCAAAACAGGTTCATGAATTTATATACTTCCATCCATCTTTAAGTGAAATTTTCGCTTACGCAAGTTATGATACAGCTATTGGAAAACTTTTTTAATCTATATCTATAACAGGTATTAGTTTTTCATTCATAACTTTTACAAGTTTTGCATATAAATCTTCTGCCTTTATACCATCTTCTGGAAAACTAGCTATACCTTCTATTATGTTGAAATCAAATTTTGATTTGATCCTGTTTATACTTTTTTCTGCTCCAGCTTTTGTAGTATCTGGATAAAATAAAAATATAAAATCTTCTTCTACTGAAGAAACAACATCTGCAGACCTTATATTTTCTCTGATTAAAAACGCTATTTCATTTTCTATAATGTTAGATTCACTGAATTTCTTGGCAATGTTTGGAGCATACAGGAAAGCAATAGAAAAATTTTCAGAATGCCTATATCTTTTTATCCTTTCAATTTCAATCTCAACTAAAGCTCTAAATACCTCAAAGTCATAAATATGTTTCTTTGAATTTTTATCCAATTTTTAACTCCCCTATAAAGTTTTTATTAATTTCTTCCCATTTATAAATATCTTCGGATTTTCCAAAGTGCCCATAAATAGAGGTTCCTCTATATATAGGTCTTCTTAAATCTAAAGTTTCTATTATTCCTGTTGTTGAAATATCAAAAATTTCTTTTACTTTTTTTATAAGTTTATCTTTATCTATTTTTGTATCAGTTATTATATCTATAGATATAGGATAATTTCCACCTATTATATATACCATTTCAACTTTACATTTATTGCAAATACCAGAAGCGACTATATGTTTTGCTATGTATCTAGCCATATATGAAGCAGAGCGGTCAATTTTTGTCGGGTCTTTTCCTGAAAATGCACTTCCTCCAGATGGGGCAGATGTTCCATAAGCATCTGCAATTGTTTTCCTTCCTGTTAATCCTGTATCTGCCATGGGGCCACCTATTATAAATCTACCAATTGGATTGATAATAATCTGAGTTTTATCTGTTAACAGGTTTTCAGGCACTACTTTTTTTATAACTTCTTCTATAACTGCTTCTTTCAATTTTTCTTGTGATATGTAAGGTTCATGTTGAATTAGAACTGTAATACTGTCTATATGAACTGGTTTGTTATCTTCATAGCTAACAACAACAATAGATTTTCCATCAGGTCTGAAGAAATCTATTACATCGTCTTTTCTTAGAGTATCAATTCTTTTAACAATATCGTTGGCAATATTGCAAGGAAGTGGCATGTAGTTTTCTGTTTCATTTGTAGCATAACCTACAACTATACTTGTATCTCCTGCTGAGTTTGAAGGAAGTCCAATTGCAAGTTCTGGACTTTGGTCATTTATTGTTGTTATTACACCTGCAGTGTATCCGTCAAATCCATATTCAGGTTTTATATATCCAATGTCTATTAAAACATTTCTTGCTATGTTTGGAATATCAACATAAGTATCTGTGGAAATTTCACCTGCTACATATATAAGGCCTGTAGTTATTAAAGTTTCTATTGAAGTTTTGCAATATGGGTCTTTTTTTATTAACTCATCTAATATTGCATCAGATATTTGGTCTGCTATTTTATCTGGATGTCCCTGACAAACTGCTTCTGCACTATGAATATATTTCATTTATTGCTCCATTATTTCTTTTATACTTGCTTTTAAGCTATCATACCAGATAAATCTTTCATCAAATTTATAGACTTTTATTTCGTTTTTTCCACTTTCGTAAAGATAAACTTTTTCAATGCTAGGTTCTACAACAATCACCTTTTTTACTCCTATTTTTAAATAATCATCTACTTTTTCTTGAATTTCATCGAAAGTGTTTGAAGGGGAAATTATTTCTACAACTAAATCTGGTGATTTTTCTAAAATACCTTTTGGCTTTTCTGGGTAGGTTTCTTTTGATATAAAAACTACATCTCCTGCTCTTATTCTAAGGGGAGATTTTTGTATTAATATTCCTATTTCGCCTGTTCCTGTATAGCCCTTGTCTTTTAGATTTTTATGTAAAAAAACAAATATTAACCCTTCTAAATTTCCATGTTCAAAACCTGTAGGAGACAATTCAATAATCCTCCCATCTACAACTTCGTAAAGACCATCAGGTAGTTTGTTAATTTCTTCGTATGTGTAAACTTTTTCTTTTTCTAAAACACTATTTACACTCATCCTCTAAAACAGCCCCTTTGTTTGCAGAAGTTACTAAAGCAGAATATCTTCTAAGCCATCTGCTTTTGATTTCCTTTTTCTTTGGTTTAAATTCTTTCATTCTTCTTTCAAATTCTTCTTCTGAAATAAGAAGTTCTATTTTCCTGTTTGGAATATCTATTAATATTTCATCTCCATCTTTTATTATTCCAATTGGACCACCAGCTGCAGCTTCTGGAGAAATATGTCCAATACAAGCTCCTCTTGTTGCACCAGAAAACCTTCCATCTGTAATTAAAGAAACTTTGTCTCCAAGTCCCATTCCCATTATTGCAGATGTAGGAGAAAGCATTTCTCTCATTCCTGGGCCTCCTTTTGGACCTTCATATCTTATTACAACAACATCTCCAGCTTTTACTTTTCCTCCTGTTATTCCCTCTATTGCTTCCTCTTCACTATCAAAACATACTGCCTTTCCTCTGTGAACCATTATTTTAGGGTCTACTGCTGCCGCTTTTACAACTCCACCATAAGGAGCTATATTTCCAAATAAAACTGCAAGTCCTCCTTTTTCACTATAAGGATTATCTATTGGTCTTATTACGTTAGGATCTTTTATTTCTGCATTTTCGATGTTTTCACCTAAAGTTTTTAATGTAACAGTTGGTCTATCTAGATGAAGAAGCCCTTTTTTAGATAGCTCTTTTAAAATAGCACTTATTCCTCCAGCCCTATCTAAATCTTCTATGTGATACTGGGAAGCTGGAGCCAGCTTACAAAGGGTAGGAGTTCTATCTGATATTTTGTCTATTTCTGCAACATCAAAATCTATTCCTGCTTCATACGCAATGGCAAGTAAATGTAAAACTGTGTTAGATGAACCACCCATCGCTATATCTAAAGTAAATGCATTTTCTATAGCTTCTTTATTAACTATATCTCTAAATTTAAGGTCTTGTTTTACAAGCTCAATAATTTGTCTTCCTGCCTGTCTAGCTAATTCCTGTCTTCTTGGGTCAATTGCTAAAATAGAACCGTTTCCTGGAAGTGCTATTCCTAGTGCTTCCATTAGACAGTTCATAGAGTTTGCGGTAAACATACCAGAGCAAGAACCACAAGTTGGACAGGCATTTTGCTCTATCACTTTAAGTTCGTTTTCATCTATGAGACCTTTTTTGTATGCTCCTACTGCTTCAAAAGCAGATGCTAAATCAATAGGTGTTCCATCTGGCTTATGACCAGCAGCCATAGCACCACCAGATACAAATATTGTAGGAATATTAAGCCTTGCTGCTGCCATAAGCATTCCTGGAACAATCTTATCGCAGTTAGGAATGCAAACAAGTCCATCAAGTTTATGAGCCTCAACAACTGTTTCGACGCTATCCGCTATAAGTTCTCTACTTGGTAATGAGTAATGCATTCCAGAGTGTCCCATTGCAATTCCATCATCAACACCAATTACATTAAACTCAAAAGGAACACCTCCAGCTTCTCTAATTGCTTCTTTAACTATTTGGGCAAATTCTCTTAAGTGAACATGTCCAGGAATTATATCTATATAAGAGTTTGCTATTCCTATAAATGGTTTTCCAAAATCTTCCTCTGTTAATCCACAAGCTCTAAATAAACTCCTGTGAGGAGCTCTTTCTGCACCTTTTTTAACTATATCACTTCTCATTCAAGAACCTCTTTTTTGAAAAATTTATAGGAATAGCAAACTCTTATATAGATATAATTCCTGGACATGTTCACTTAAGAGAATTTGCCCAAATAGTTAAAGA
>QNYP01000023.1 GCA_003978675.1 Hydrogenothermus sp. | reverse complement strand
CCAAAGGTAATATTAGGAACATATCTTCCGTCCATAATATCAAGATGAATAATATCTGCTCCTGCTTCTTCTGCTATCTTTATTTCTTCTCCTAGTTTTGAAAAATCTGCAGATAATATAAAGGATTAAAATTTGTCAAGGAGGATAGGCTTTTGAGGACTGAAAAACTTCTTGCACCCTCTATATTATCTGCAGATTTTTCAAAACTAGGAGAAGAAATAAAGATAGCAGAAGAAGCAGGAGCAGATATTATTCATCTTGATATTATGGACGGAAGATATGTTCCTAATATTACCTTTGGTATTCCAGTTATAGAAAAAATAAGAAAAATAACCGATTTACCTTTTGATGCACATTTAATGATAGTAGAACCTGAAAAGTATGTGGAAGATTTTATAAAAGCTGGTGTTAATATGATTTCTTTTCATATGGATGCAACAATTCATTCTCATAGATTAGTTGATAAAATAAAAAAACTTGGAGCAAAAGCTGGAATTGTCTTAAATCCAGCTACGCCTGTTAGTACATTAGAGGAAATTATCCATTATATAGATTATGTTCTTATAATGTCTGTTAATCCCGGTTTTGGAGGTCAAAAGTTTATACCTGAAACATTAAAAAAGGTTTCAAAACTAAAAAAGCTAATGAAAGAAACAAATAGAGAAGATGTTCTAATTGAAATAGATGGTGGTATTAATGTAGATAATATAAATGCAATCTCAAAGGAAGGAGTTAACATTTTTGTATCAGGTAGTGCTGTGTTTAAAGGAAATATAAAAGAAAACATTAAAAAATTAAAAGAGGGAATGTATGTTTTCTAAAAAAGCCAAAGAATAAATTGGGAAGCTATTTATAAATATGGCTTTAGCTAGTTTTGTTTTTGCAATTTTACAGCCAGTTGTGAACTAAAAGAGTTTTAATTTGATAGAATTTACTTTTGGTTTTATATTATGGTTATCATTCTTAATAATAGGTGCTTCCTTGTTAAATACATTAAAAGGAGAAGAAGAAAATGGAAAATAATGTTGGCTATTATATTGGTCTGTTAATGTTTGTTATAGTAGGATTTATTATAGCCCACATAGCAAGAAAAGAACCTAATAACGAGGTAAAGTAAATTGAGTTATGAAATTAGGACTTGGCCAGATAAAATACTGAAGAAAAGAATGAAAGAAGTGGATTTTTTTGATAATAAATTAAAAGAACTAGTAGATATTATGTTCAAAAAAATGTATGAGCTTGAAGGAGTTGGACTTGCTGCTAATCAAATAGGAATTCCTTATCAAATACTTGTTTTAGATACAAATACAAAAAAATATGATGGTCAAGAAGGTGAAGAAGGTGTAAAAATGGCTCTTGTTAACCCTAAAATTATTGAGAAATCTGGACAAGTAGAATCAACAGAAGGTTGTTTAAGTTTTCCTGGAGTTCAAATAACTATTCCAAGAGCTGAAAGGGTTAAAGTTTTAGCTCAAGATTTGGAAGGAAATGAAATAGAAATAGATACAGATGGATTTCTAGCAATAGTTTTACAACACGAGATTGACCATTTAAACGGAATACCGTTTATCAATTATCTATCCCCTGTTAAAAGAAAGCTAGTTTTAGAAAAATATATGAAATCACTAAAAGAAATGGCAAGAGCATAAGTTCATGTTTCCAGAGTTAATAAAAATCGGAGATTTTTCCATACATACATATGGAGTATTAGTAGCTCTTGGTATTTTAAGTGCATATTTTATTAGTATTTATTTAGCAAAAAAAGAAAACTTACCTATTAATAAGATTGAAAATCTTTTTATTTTTACCACTATTGGAGGAATTATAGGGGCTAGAATTGCTTATGTGTTAGAACACCCCCAGCAGATGAAATCTATTATTGACTATATTGCCGTATGGAAAGGTGGAATAGACTGGTTTGGAGCTTTCATTGGGGGCGCCTTAACTGCTATCTTTCTTATAAAAAGATATAAATTAAATTTTTGGAAATTATCAGACATAGCAGGAGTTGCAATACCTTTAGGACATTTTTTTGGAAGAATTGGTTGCACATGTGCAGGATGCTGTTATGGTAAACCTGTTCCTGATGATTCTATTTTTAAGGAACTTGCCATAAAGTTTCCAGATAATCCAGATACAGTTGCTCCACCTAATATACCCCTATACCCAACTCAACCTGCAGAAGCATTAGGAAATTTAGTCATATTTGGTTTACTATTTTTTCTATATAAATACAAAAAGTTCGATGGACAGGTATTTAGTATATATCTAATATTATATGGAATAGTAAGATTCCTTCTTGAATTTTGGAGAGGAGTAACCCCTCCTATAGATTTTATAGGACTAACTTGGAATCAAATAGTGGCTATATTACTTATCATATCTGGTATAATTGTTAATGTATATAAATTAAAAGCCGATAATTAATATTGGCTATTTTGTCTATTAAGAGGCATCATTGGAACATAGGCAGTTAATATATGATTCTATCCTAAACCTTCTAGACAATATTACAGATATTATTTATGTTTTAAAAAAAGATGAAAAGAAAGGAAAGTTTTTAAAAATATATACCAATAAAAGACTACTAGAATTAACAGAGTTAGAATATAAAGATATATTAGGAAAACCTCACAGTGAGTATTTACCTAAAGAAATAGCTAGTTTTTGCGAAAACTCGAATGATACCATTGAAAAAACAAAAAGTATTCTTAAAGTAAAAAAAGAATTTACATATAAAGGAAAAAAACTTTTCCTAGAATTTACAAAAATTCCAATTTTAGATAAAGAAGGTAATGTAGTTGCCATAGCTGGTTGGGCAAAAGATATAACAGACCTTGTTCTAGCAAATAAAAAAGAAAAAAATCTCAATAAAAAACTAATTAATTTGCTAGAAAAAGATCAAACCACAGGTTTACTTAATAAAAATGCATTAGAAAAAATAATAGGAAACTTCGCTAAGAAAAAGAAAAACTTCAGTTTAATAATATTTGATATAGATAACTTTAAATTTATAAATCAAATTTACGGATTTAAGTCTGGAGATATTGTTCTCCAAACTGTTTCAAAACATATAAAAAAGATAGCAAAAAATTATTTAGAAAAACCTATTATCGCAAGAATCGGCAATGATCAAATTGCTATTTTATTTAATTGCAATAGTATTGATTTTGCAACCCAAATTGCAAAAGAAATAAAGGAAAAATTAGAAGATATTGAAATTGACATAAAAGGTTCAAATATATCTTTAACATTTACAGTAGCTGTATATTGTAAATGTATAAATAAAGAAAAAAAACTCCCACAATATATACTTTCTGATTTGGAAATAACACTTCTTAGAGCAAAAGAAAAGGGTAAAGGTGAAATTATAATTTACAATGAAAAACTAGATAGTAAAGAAAGATTTAAAAGTTTCTTTGAAGAAAAGAAACTAATCTTAGAAGCTATAAAACAAAGAAAGTTTGTCCCTTTTCTACAACCTATTTATAACATAAAAGAAAACAAAATTTTTGCATACGAAGTATTAGTAAGAATACAGAATCATAAAGATATATTTGTATCTCCTTCAGAATTTATAAATACTGCCATAAAATCAGGCCTCATATCTCAAATTGATAAAATTTTACTAGAAAAATTGACAAAATTAATTACTAAAACAGATAAAAAATTATTCTTTAATATATCTGCTTTGTCCTTAGAAAAGAATTTTGATTTCATAAAAATTGCCTTTAATGATTTTAAAAATATAATTTTTGAAATCACAGAACAGGTAGCTGTAAACAATGCATCAATCATAGAAAGGTTGAATAAGGAAAATAATATAAAATTTGCTATAGATGATTTTGGAACTGGATATGCCTCTTTAAAATTTGTTGTAGAGCTTTCCGTTTTAGGAGTAGTTGAGTATTTAAAGATAGATGGTTCCTTAATAAAGGATATAAACAAAAATGAAAGCAACAGCAAAATTGTTTCAACTATTGTTAAACTTGCAAAAGACTTAAATTTAAAAACAATTGCGGAATTTGTAGAGAACGAAGATATATTAAACAGTATAAAAACATTAGAGATTGATTTCGCACAAGGATACTATTATACTCCTCCAAGAATATACACAGAGTTTTTAAATGAAGCTGTTTAAGTTATTTGAAGGGAAAACTTTTAAGATAGAACCAGGTCTTACAAGAATAAAAAAAGCGTGCGAAAAACTAGGTAATCCGCAAAATAAATTTCCATCTATACTTGTGGCTGGAACAAATGGAAAAGGTTCAACCTGTGCTTTTTTAGAAAACATTTTTAGAATACATGGTTTTAAAACTGGTTTATTTACATCTCCACATATAGTTGAAGAAAATGAAAGATGGCAGATAAATAGAAAACATATTGAAAATAGAAAATTAGAAGAATATATAAAGCAGATAAAACCTTTAATACAAAAATACGAGCTTACATACTTTGAAGCATCTACACTTTTAGCTTTTAAATACTTTGCAGATGAAGAAGTAGATATAGCAATTTTAGAAATAGGTCTTGGGGGAAGATGGGACGCAACAAATGTCGCAACTCCAGAAATTTCAGTAATAACAAACGTATCTTACGATCATATGCATATGCTTGGAAATACATTAGAAAAAATAGCCTTTGAAAAAACAGGGATAACAAGAGTAGATAAACCTGCAGTGATAGGTAGAAACCAAAAAGAGATATTGTATTGGCTAAAAGAGAGGAAAATAAAAGAGTATTATGTAAAAGACAATGATTTTTTTATAGAGAAAATTTGTTTAGATATGTTTAACTACAAATTTAGAAATTACTCTTTAAATAATTTAAAGATATCATTAATTGGAGATTATCAAATAGAAAATGCCTCAACTGCAATAACTTCATTTCTTATTTACAGTGAGAAAAATAATATAAATGTAAATAAAGACCTAATAAAGCAGGCATTAATTAAAACTTTTTGGCCTGCAAGACTACAAAAATTAAATAATAATCCAATTACCTATTTAGATGGAGCGCATAATAAAGAAGCTATTGAAAAGTCTTTAGCAACAATAAAGAAACTTTATCCTGATAAAGAAATAACTGTATTATTTTCAGGAATGAAAGATAAAGAAATAAAAGAAAATTTAGAAATTATTTTTAATTACACAAAAGATATAACTTTTACACAGATACCTGTATCTAGAAGCATAGATGAAAACTACATAAAAGAAATATTTGGTAATAATTTTATCTTTATTAAGGATATAAAAGAAGCATTATTAGAAGTAAAAGAAAAATCAAAAAAAGAAGAAAAAATTTTCTTAATAATAGGCTCTTTGTATTTATCAGGGGAGGTTTTAAAGCATTTCCCCCCTTAAGTTATATCTTCATCTTTATCAAACATAGATTGATTTTTAGCTATATCTGATTCACTAACTCCTTTGAGAGATACTTTAGGTCTTCCTAAATCATCTATATCTATAACTCTTACTTTTAAAATATCTCCAACATTTATAACATCTTTAGCAGATTTTAATCTTTGATCTGAAATTTGGGATACATGGAGTAATGATAACCTTCCTGGTAGAAGTTCTACAAATGCTCCATAATCTTCAACCCTTGTAACTTTTCCTAAGAAGATATCTCCCTCTTCTATATCCATAATAAGCTCATTTATCATTTGAACTGCCTTATCTGCAGATGCTTTGTCAACTGCATAAACCCTAACAATTCCTTCTGGATCTAAGTCTACTTTAACACCTGTTTCATCAATAATTTTCTTAATATTCTTACCAGATGGTCCAATAATAATTGGTATTTTTTCTGGATTTACTTCAAATTGAACAACTTTTGGAGCATATGGAGAAACTTCAGGACGTGGTTGAGGAATAATCTCATACATCATATCTAAAATTTTCATTCTTGCATCTTTAGCTTGTCTTAAAGCATCTTGAAGAATTTCTCTAGTTAAACCTTTTATTTTTATATCCATTTGAATAGAAGTTACTCCATCTCTTGTTCCAGCAACTTTAAAGTCCATATCTCCAAGATGGTCTTCGTCGCCAAGAATATCTGTTAATATCACATAATCATCTTCATCTTTTAATAATCCCATTGCAATTCCTGCAACATGTTTAGGCATTGGGACACCAGCATCAAATAAAGCAAGCGAACCAACACAAACAGTAGCCATAGAAGTTGAACCATTTGATTCTAAAATCTCAGAAACTACCCTTATTACGTAAGGAAAATCTTCTTCAGAAGGAATTAACGGTTCTAATGCTCTTTCTGCTAAATTCCCGTGTCCTATTTCCCTTCTAGATGGTGCTCTTGGAGGTCTTGCTTCTCCTACACTAAACGGAGGGAAGTTATAATGAAGCATAAATCTTTTCTTTTCTTCTCCTTCATCTATACTTTCTTCTATTTGTTCCTCTCCAGGAGCTCCTAGCGTAACAATCCCAAGAGCTTGTGTTTGACCTCTTGTGAATATTGCAGAACCATGAGTTCTAGGTAAAAATCCTACTTTCATCCATATAGGTCTTATTTCATCAGGCTTTCTACCATCTATTCTAACTCTTTCTTTAAATACCTTTTCTCTCATTATTTCAGAAACAAGTTCCTTGTATAAAAAGCCTGCTTTTGTTAAATATTCTTCCGGTATTTCTAAAGCTTCTACTGCTTCTTCAAATATTTTATCTATAGCTTGATTTCTTTCCTTTTTATTTTGAATTTCAAAAGCTTTTATTACTTTATCTTTAATAAATTCTAAAAGTTTAGGTCTTAAAGATTCTAAATATTCATCTTTTTCTACTTTTATCTTTTCCTTGCCAACTTTTTTAGCTAGATCTTCTTGAATTTCTATAAGTTTTTTTATATATTCATGACCAAACATTATTGCTTCTAAAATATCTTCTTCAGGAACTTCTTCAGCACCACCTTCAACCATAACTACTGCTTCTTTAGAACCTGCAACAACAATGTCCATATCTGATTTATCTCTTTCTTCGTATGTTGGGTTTACTATAAACTTTCCATCTACCCTTGCAACTCTTACACCAGCAACTGGTCCTTCAAAAGGTGCCTCTGAAATAGATAAAGCAGCAGAAGCTCCTACAATAGCAAGAACATCTGGGTCATATTTATCATCTGCAGATAAAGTCATTGCAGTGATAATTACATCATTATGAAAACCTTTTGGAAAAAGAGGTCTTATAGGTCTATCTATTAATCTTGATACTAATATCTCTCTTTCGTTTGGTTTTCCTTCTCTTTTTACAAATCCACCAGGAATCTTGCCGTATGCATATGTTTTTTCTCTATACTCTACTGTTAGTGGTAAAAAATCTATATCTTCTTGAGCTTCAGGTGATACTACAGCTGCAACAAAAACAACTGTATCTCCTTGCTTTACTAAGACTGCTCCACTTGCTTGCTTTGCAAAATAACCTGTTTCAATGGAAAAGGGAATTCCATTTATAGTGGTCTCTACCTTTTCCACTGCAATACCACTATCCATTACTTGCTCCCTGTTTGTCTTATTCCAAGCTCTTCAACTATTTTGTTGTATCTCTCCTCATCAACTCTTTTTAAGTAGTTTAATAGCTTTCTTCTCTTGTTAACCATTCCAATAAGACCTCTTCTTGAGTGAAGGTCTTTTTTGTTTTTCTTTATGTGCTCTGTTAAGTTGTTTATTCTTTCTGTTAATATAGCAATTTGAACTTCTGGTGAACCTGTATCATTTTCATGTCTAGCGTATTTTTTAATAATTTCAGCTTTCTTTTCTGCTGTAATGGACATAAAAAACCTCCTGCTTTATTTTAGATTTTTCATCAAGTTTATTATTATACCATACATTAGAAAATTTCTTGCAGAGCCTTAACTTCTATACCTTTTTGCCTATAAGATTTTATCGCTTCAACTGCTGCGTAAGCTCCCCTTATAGTTGTAAAGTATGGAACTTTATGGGCAACTGCAGCTCTTCTAATATAGTATGCATCTGATCTTTCTCTTTTGCCTGATGGAGTATTTATTATTAAAGACACTTCGGAGTTTCTTATTCTATCTACAATGTTTGGTCTTTCTTCTGAAAGTTTATTAACAAGTGTAGAATTTATACTATTTTCCTTTAAAAACTGATGCGTTCCTTTTGTTGCAAAAATTGTAAACCCAAGTTCTATAAGTTGTCTTGCTATTTCAATAATCTTAGGTTTATCTTTGTCTGCAACAGATATAAATACATTTCCACTTTCAGGAAGTAACGAGCCTGTTCCTGCCTGTGCTTTCCAAAATGCAAGTCCAAAATCTTCATCAATTCCCATCACTTCCCCTGTTGATTTCATTTCGGGACCTAAAATCGGGTCAACTTCTGGAAACCTGTTCCATGGAAATACAACTTCCTTTATAGAAAATCTTCTCACCGATGTATCCCAAAAATCAGACGCTGGATGGGTTTTTTCTATTTCAAAAACTTCAGGAATTATATCTCTTAATTTTTTACCTACTATTACTTTAGTCGCAATTTTTGCAAGTGGATATCCTATAGATTTACTTACAAAAGGAACTGTTCTTGATGCTCTAGGGTTAACTTCTATTATATAAATTTCTCCATCTTTAACAGCATACTGGACATTCATTAAACCTTTGACATTTAAAGCTTTTGCAAGTTTTCTCGTTTGCTCTTTTACTTTATATACAATTTCATCATCTAAAGAATATGGTGGAATACTTGTAGCACTGTCTCCTGAGTGGATACCTGCTTCTTCTATATGCTCCATCACTGCTCCAACTAATACATCTTCTCCATCAGATACTGCATCAACATCAAGCTCTACTGCATTTTCTAAAAATCTATCTATTAAAAGAGGTTTATCTTCAGATACTAAAACTGCCTCTTCTATGTATTGAAGCAATTCAGATGTATCATAAACAAGCCTCATAGCTCTACCGCCTAAAACATAAGACGGTCTAACTAAAACTGGATAGCCTATTTTTGTTGCAATATCTATTGCTTCTTCTTTTGACCTTGCTATTCCGCTTTCTGGTTGTTTTAAACCTAGTTTTATTATTAAGTCTCTAAATCTTTCTCTATCTTCTGCTATATCTATACTTTCTGGTGAAGTCCCAAGTATATTTACTCCTTCATTTTGTAGTGGAACTGCAAGTTTTAATGGAGTTTGTCCTCCAAACTGGACAACTACTCCAACTGGATTTTCTGCTTGTATTATATTTAAAACATCTTCAAGTATTATTGGTTCAAAAAATAGCTTATCCGAAGTATCGTAATCTGTTGAAACTGTTTCAGGATTACAGTTGACCATTATTGCTTCATAACCTTCTTCCTTCAAAGCAAACACACAATGAACACAGGCATAATCAAACTCAACACCTTGACCGATTCTGTTTGGACCACTACCGAGGATAATTACCTTTTTCTTATCCACTAAAGTAAAACCTCCATTTAATTTTCAAGTAAAAACTTGTATATTGCCATTCTTGTAAATAATCCATTTTCTACCTGATCTAATATTAAACTTCTGTTTCCATACACAAGCTCACTTTGTAGCTCAACACCTCTGTTTACTGGTCCCGGATGCATTATAATCGCATCTTCTTTAAGTAAATTTATTCTCCTTTGGTTTAGTCCATATTTTATAGAATATTCATTTAATGTAGAGAAGAAAGGCTTAGACTGTCTTTCAAGTTGTATTCTTAAAAATATAACTACATCTTTGTTTTTTATTGCGTGGTCTAAATCTGTGTAAACAAAGTCTAAGTCAAAAGCTTCTAAATGTCTTGGTAGCATAGTTTTAGGACCACAGATACTTACTTTTGCTCCAAGTTTAGAGAATAGCTTTATATCTGAACGAGCAACTCTGCTATGGAGAATATCCCCAACAATTAATATATTTAAGCCTTCTATTCTTCCTTTTTCTTCTAGTATTGTAAAAGCATCAAGAAGTGCTTGAGATGGATGTTCGTTTGCTCCGTCTCCTGCATTTATAACTCTTGATTTTACTTCTTTTGCAACTATAAAAGGTGCCCCTGACATAGAGTGTCTTATTACGATGAAATCTGACCTCATAGCCTCAAGTGTTTTTATTGTGTCATAAAGAGTTTCTCCTTTCTTAACAGATGAAGAACTTGAGGAAATATTTATTGTGTCTGCTCCAAGGATTTTACCTGCAAGCTCAAAAGAGGTTCTTGTTCTTGTTGAGTTTTCAAAAAATGGAAGTAGTATCGAATAGCCTCTTAAATCTGATAGTTTTGTTTCTCCATTGTTATATTTTTCTTTGTAGCTTTTAAAAATTTCATAAATTCTATAAAACTCTTTCTCACCTATTTGATTGACTGAAATAAGGTCTTTCATAAATAAGCCCCGTTTAATTTTTAATATATTATATCTAAAGTTTTAAAACTTTTTGACGATAATCTGTATTACTATGGAAAGGAAAATGATTTTAGCGGTTGTAATAGCTTTATCAATATTTCTAATAGGAGCGACTCTTTTAATAGAAGATAAATTTATAGATTTAGTGAATATGATTATCCCTGATGGAACTGTAGTTTCTATATACACAGAAAAAAGTAATCTCTAAACTATAACCTTTTCTGGCTTTAGGAGCTTTTCCTCGTTTACTTTTCCTAATCCCAAAAATTTTCCATCTTTAGAAAAAACTTTCACTATTCCAAAAGTATCAAAAGGTATCTTAAATCTTTGTCCTGTTATAAATCTCTCATCAAAACCTTCGTCTAAAGTAATTTGCGGTATAAACGGCAAGGACTTATCCAAGGGTATTATGAGGCTTTCTATAGCTTCTAATTTCTTTCCTAGTAAATCATCTAAAGATATAGCCATATCGATAGAGAAACTATCAACTTTTGTTCTTTTTAAAGCTACAGTATAAGCTCCACAGCTTGCTAAATCCCCTATTTCTTTAACTAAACTTCTTATATATGTTCCTGATGAGCAGTAAACCTTTATTTCAAAAAATGGCAAATCTATGTTTATAACATGTATATCGTAAATTTTAACTTTTTTAGGCCTTAGATTGGGAGTTATTCCTTTTTTGGCAAGCTGATAAGCTCTTTTACCGTTTACTCGTTTTGCAGAATATGGTGGAGGATATTGAAGATATTCTTTTTTAAATGAAAGTATTATGTTTTTTAGTTTTTCTTCCCCTATATTACAATCTTTTTCTTCTATAACTTTTCCTTGAATATCATAAGTATCAGTTATTTTCCCTAGCTGACCTTTCGCTATATATTCCTTATCAAGACCTTGGAAATACTCTGTAAAACGAGTTGCTTTTCCTATCGTTAAAATCATTAATCCTGTTGCAAAAAAATCTAAAGTCCCAGTATGACCTATTTTTACTGTTTTTCCCGTTAAACTTTGAATATGTTTTTTTACTTTTTGAACTAAATAATTTGAAGTTATTCCTGATGGTTTATCTACTAATAATATTCCGTCCATATACTCTCCATTTACAGTTTTTGTTTTTCGTATATACCATTATGGTTAATTATATATCCTTCAACCTCTAAAATAGTTAATATTTCTAAAACTTCTTCTACTGATAGAGATGTCTTTTGTATAATTTCATCTAAAGAAGCCAGCCCATCTATAGCATCTAACACTTTTTCTTCAACAGAAGATAAAGAACTTTCAAAGCTTTTATCTTTCCTTACAAAAAGATAAGGAATTTCTTGTATTATATCTTCAAAAGATGTTATAACACTTGCTCCATCTTTAATTAGCTTATTACAACCTTCTCCTTTCGGATTATTTATATTGTGTGGAACAGAAAAAACTATTTTTCCATATTGGTTTGCCAAATCTGCAGTAATTAATGAGCCTGATTTTTTTGGAGCTTCTACGACAATTGTTGCTACTGATAAACCTGCTACAATTCTGTTTCTTTGGGGAAATGTAAATTTAGAAGGTTTTGTCCCAAACGGAAACTCTGAAATTATACTTCCTCCATTATCTAAAATTTTATCAAACATCCATTTATTCGAATATGGATATAACACATCTATACCACTTCCCAAAACTACAACCGTTTTACCATTTTTGTCTAATGTTGTTTTATGAACGATGCTGTCTATACCTAAAGCACCTCCTGATACAGTATTTATACTATTTTCTACTAAAAATTCAGTTATAGCTTTTGCTACAATTTTTCCATAATTAGATGGTTTTCTTGTTCCAACAATTGATATACTTTTTTCTAAATTTGATAAATTACCTTTTATATATAATACAAGTGGAGGATCAGGAATTTCTTTTAAACTTTGCGGATACTCAGGGTCTTCTAAAGAAATAAGTTTGACACTTTGCTTTTCTGCGAGTTCTAAAGTCTTTAATGTTTCATTATATGGCTTTTCCAAAGCATTTAGTATTTTGTTTAAATTCTTTTCAGTAAAATTTTCTTTTAATATATCCTGACTTTCCCATATATTTTCAATACTACCTACAATATCTAAAATTTTCTTAACTGTTTTACATCCTATATCTTTTGTGAAAGATAAGTTTAAATACTTTATAATATTTTCCATGACACATAATTATAAAGGATAATATATGGAAACTTCTCTAATCCATAAAATTCTTGAAAAGAAGGAGATAGAAGCTTATGCATTTTACGATGAAATACCAATTAGAGTCAAACTTGAACTTCATGATGTAGATTTCGATAAACAACAAATTATATGGTCCTTTAACGATAAATTAAAACTTCCACTAACAAAATCAAGGGAGCTTTATTTTCAAGAAAACGAAACCGTTTATACACTTGTTGCAATTATATATGATAAAAAAGAAATTATAACAACCTTTCCAACTGCAGCAGTTGAACCTAAGTTAAAAAGAAGATACATAAGAGTTAGAACAACAGAAGATTACCCTGTTTATATAGAAATAAAAAATATCAGAGAAAAAGCTATAGACATTTCAGAGAAAGGGATAGGGATTATCATAAAAGATATTAGAGAATTAGAGCCACATCAAATTTACAGTATTAAACTTGAACTAAGGGAAAAAACTTATGATTTAAAGGGAAAGGTTATCTATATTACAGAAGTTGAATCAGGAACATATAGAATAGGTATCCAGTTTACAGATATATCTCAAAAAGTTGAAGATGTAATATTCAAATACATACTAGATAGACAAAAAGAAGTAATAAAGAAAATATCTTTATTTTCTGACTAATTTTCTTTATATTCTGTTTTAATTTTTGCCCCTAAATTTTTTAACTTACTTTCTATATTTTCATATCCTCTTCTTAAGTGGTAAATATCTTCAATAACTGTTGTTCCTTCTGCAACTAAACCTGCTATAACCATTGCTGCACTAGCCCTAAGGTCTGTTGCTTTTACAATTGCACCTTGTAGCTTATCTATTTTATTTATCGTTGCTATCTGGTTTTTTGTATCTACATCTATTTTAGCCCCCATTCTCTTTAGTTCTGGCACATGCATAAATCTATTCTCAAATATATTTTCTTTTATCTTAGAAACTCCATTCGCAAAACAAAGTAAAACCATCATTTGTGCTTGTAAATCTGTTGGAAAATATGGATATTCTCTAGTTTCCACATAAGTAGGCTTTAAGTCTCTTTCTCTTCTTACTATTACAGTTTTATTATTCACTGGAACTACAGATATACCTATTTCTTCTAAAGTTTTTTCAAAATACGTAAGATATTTTTTAGGATAGTTCTCTATATATATTCTTCCTCCTGTTAGAGCTGATAAAATAACAAAAGTTCCTGCTTCTATTCTATCTGGAATAATTGTATGTCTTGCAGATTGTAGTTTGTTTACTCCTTCTATAATTATGGTATCTGTTCCTGCTCCTGATATTTTAGCTCCCATTTTTATAAGTAGATTAGCTAAATCAACCACCTCTGGTTCTTTGGCAGCATTTTTTATTACTGTTTTTCCTTTTGCAAGGGTAGCAGCCATCATTATATTTTCTGTTCCTGTAACTGTTTTTTTAGGAAAATCTATAATAGTTCCTTTTAATCCATTTGGAGCCTTTGCTGTAATATATCCATGATCTATTTCTATTTTAGCTCCCATTTTTTCTAAAGCATTTATATGCAAATCAACAGGTCTGTATCCTATAGAACACCCTCCTGGCATATAAACCTTTGCATATCCAAATCTGGCAGTTAAAGCTCCTAGAACAAGAATAGAAGCTCTCATTTTTTGAACTAGTTTATAATCAGTTTCTGGATTTGGAGCCTTATTAAAAACAAGACTAAGCTTTCCATCTTCAAAATGTGAAGAAATACCTATTTTATTAAGTATTTCAATCATATTTCTTGTATCTAACAAATCTGGAACATTTTCCAAAATAACTGGTTCATCAGTTAATATAGAAGCAACCATATTAGGAAGAGCAGAATTTTTAGCTCCAGATATTTGGACTTTACCCTCTAATGGAATTCCCCCTTCAATAATAAATATTTCTTTCAGTTCTTTTGTTTCTTGCATTATTTTTCTCCTATTACTACCCTATTTATTCCTGCAAGGTCTTTATATATTTCGGTTTTAAAGCCTATATTTGTTAATAGATTTGCTACTTTTTGGGCTTGATTATACCCAACTTCAAAGGCAAAAAAACCCTTGTCTCTTAGCAAATCCCTACCTTGATTTATTATCTCTTCATAGAAGAATATACCACCTTTTTCAGCTATAAGTGCCTCTTTAGGCTCTTTTTTTACTTCAGGTTGTAGTGTTTCATATTCTTCTCTAGAAATATATGGTGGATTTGAAACTATAAAATCTACAGTTGCTTTTATACCTTTTAGTATATCTGTTCTTATTATCTTCACTCTATCTTCTACATTCAAAAGCTTTGCATTTTTTAGTGTTATTTTAACAGCTTTCTGTGAAATATCAGTGCAAATCATAAGAAGGCTTGTTTTTTCTTTTAAAAGTGATAAACATATAGCCCCGCTACCTGTCCCTATATCTATTCCTATTGGATTATTTAAATCTTTTATCTTGTTTAAAACAATCTCAACTAAAATTTCAGTTTCAGGTCTTGGGATTAAAATTCCCTCTTCTACATAAAAGTTATATCCAAAAAACTCCTTTTGTTTTAATATGTAAGCAATCGGAATTCTTTTCTCTCGTAGTGTTAATAATTTGAAAAACTCTTTTTGCTGTTTAGAAGTTAGTTTTTTATCTGCTTCTATTATTAATTTCCATTTTGGCACTTTTAAAACGTAAGAAAGAATTATCTGGGCATCTAAAATATAAGTTTCTATTTCTGCATTTTTTAGCTTTTTGTAAGCAATTTCTAGAATTTCTTTTACAGTCATATCACCTTAACTAAAAATCCTTTTAGGTAAAAAGATGGTGGTGAGTTCAACAAGTAAGGATGGTCTAAATCCTGCATAAGTTTTTCTATAATAACTATTCTTTTACCTGTTTTTTGACTGGCAAATAGAAGAACTTTTTTTAAATCTTCTTCTGTTATATGGTGAGAGCAGGAAAATACTGCAATATATCCATTTTCTTCAAGAGCTTTTATGGAATTTATAACCAAAAACTGAAAACCTTTTATAGCTCCCACCTTCTCTTTTTTTGTTTTTGCAAAAGCAGGAGGGTCTATTATTATAAGGTTGAATTTCTTATTTAAGTTATTTAAGTAATCAAAAGCATCTTCTTTAATAGCTTTGTAATTTTTAAAATCATTTAGCTTACAGTTTTCTTCTATCTGAGATACTGCTACTTGTGATACATCTACAAACTCCACAAAATCTGCTCCTTTTTTCAAACAGTAAATACCAAAACCTCCAGAATTTGAGAACAAATCTAAAATCTTAAATCCCCTTTGAATATAAGAAGATACAATTTTCCTATTTTTTCTTTGGTCTAAAAATAGTCCTGTTTTTTGTCCTTGTTTTATTGAAGCTACAAATTTCAAAGAGTTTTCAATTACTTGAATATTCTCTAGAACTTCTCCATAAATTGTTTGTTCTTTATTTTGCTTTAGACCTTCTATTTTTAAGATCTTTTCATCAACTTTTTCGTATATACCCTTTGGTTTTGTTATTTCTATTAAAGACTTAATTATCAAATCTCTAAATCTATTTATACCTGCGGTATTAAACTGAATAGATTTAGAGATTTGATAATTAAGTCTTTAATAGAAATAACAAAACCAAAGGGTATATACGAAAAAGTTGATGAAAAGATCTTAAAAATAGAAGGTCTAA
>QNYP01000026.1 GCA_003978675.1 Hydrogenothermus sp. | reverse complement strand
CCTACAAATACTATGAAACTTATCTTATAGATAATCCCCAATTTTATTATATAGTTGCAGAAAATATGTATAGGATTGGTAAATATAAATTTGCAAAACAACTTTTTAGAAAGATAATAGGAACTACGCAGGATTTAGAAATAATAAGAAAAGCAATTCTTAGACTTGGGGATATAGATGTTAAACAGAGAGATTTGATATCTGCGTTTAACCATTATTATTATCTCGCACAGGACTATAAAGATACAAAAGAAGCAATTATTGCAAAATTAAAAATTCTTTCCCTGAAAGAAGAAGAACCTATAAAAAAGAAACTATCCCAGATAGAAGATGAAGACTTAAAAAACCCAATTAGATTTGTTTATCAGACATTAATCAGCAACAGAAATACTCCTATTGGGAGATATGCACTTGGAAACTTTGGTCAGCTAATACTAAAATACGACTCAGATTTTCTAATAAAAAAATTAAGCTGGGAACTTTCAGTAGTTGAAACAGATAGATTTAGTTATGAAGAAAAGGAGTATGTAAGAAATTTATGGAAAGATAAAATAATAAAAGTTAAACCTAAGTATTTATGTGAACTTTATACATCAAACCCTAAATTTTTTAAAGTGATTTTCAATGAAAACACATTATTAAAGTTAGCAAAAAATTTAGGTAAATGTAGCTTGGATTATAGAGTAGACTTATATGAATTTTTAGCAAAAAAATATAAAAAAGATGATTATAAACTTAAACTAGCAGAAAGTTTGTTTAATAAACAAAAATATAAGCAAACTCTAAAAGTATTAAAAACTGTAAATAAAAAAGGTTGTCAGTATTACACAGTTCTTTCAAAAGTATACGTGTTTTTAGGGAAAGATTTTACCAAGATAAAAAATAAACTATTAAATTGTAAAAATCCAGAAAGTAAAATTGTTGTTGCATATATAAACATGGAAGATAACCTTGATAAATCTATAAAGCAAGCAGAGAATAATTTAGAATTTTTACTAAATAATTACCAAGAAGATATTTTTATCAAAAAATTTGTTGAAAAATTAATTACAAAAGCATTCGAAAAAAACAAATACAAACAAGTATTAAATATACTAAAATCCTTTGCCGAAAAATATAAAGAGGAATGTAATATTAATAGTTGGTATATAATAGCTATGGTTAGAACTAATGCAGACAAACTGCCAGATATTAACATTATAAAAAACTGCTCTAATACATGGTCTAAAGTTGCAAGTGAAGTTTATGAAGATTATAGATTAACAAGAGGGGTTAAATAATGGATATGATATTTTCTGATATGGAAAAAATTGCAGTTAAAGCTAACTATTTTATGGAAAGAACCAAAGTTATACAAGGAAATATTGCCAATGCAGATACACCTTTATACAAGCCTAAGGAACTAGTATTTAAAACAATTTTAGAGGAAAATATAAAACTGAAAACAACAGACCCTAGACACATATCTCCTGAAAGCAAAGAACAATATGAAATGAAGGTTGTAGATGATGGTTATGTATATGGATATGACGGAAATAAAGTAAATCTGGAACATGAACTGGCTAAACTTGCAGAAAGCTCAATAATGTATAAAACATTGATGGAGCTTATGAAAAAGGAATCTGCTAAATTTTCTTATGTAATTACTGGGAGGTAGTAAATAATGATTTTTAAAGGATTAGAAATATCAGTTTCAGGAATGGATGCACAAAGGGTTAGGTTTGAAATAACCGCAAGTAATATAGCAAATGTAAACTCGACAGATGCTGGAAATGGACAGCCTTACAGAAGAAAGGTACCAGTATTTAAGTCTGTTTTAGAAGAAGAGATGGGAAAACCTATTTATAAAGTGAAAGTTGTAAAAATAGAAGAAGATAAGTCTCCATTTAAATTGAAATATGATCCAACACACCCAGATGCAGATGAAAATGGCTATGTAAAACTTCCAAATGTTGATCCCCTTAGAGAAATGGTTGATATGATGTCTGCGATAAGAACTTACGAGGCAAATTTAACTGCGTTTAATACAAATAAAGACATGATAAGTAAAGCTATAGAGATTTTAAGAGTATAGCTAGATTTGGAGGAAAGTAATGAAAATAGACAATCAGTTTTTAAATCCAAATTTTGTAAAAACAGAAAATAAAGAACATCAAAATATGGATAATTATCAGTCTTTTTCTGAAACTTTAATGAACTTTGTTGCAGATATAAATAACGACCTTCAAGAAGGAAGGAATGCTAAAATAAAAATAGTAAATGGTGAGGTTGAGAATTTAGAGCAATTACTGTTTCAAATTGAAAAGGCAGGAATATCTTTAAAACTAATTACGGAAATTAGGAATAAAGCCTTGGAAAGCTACCAAGAAATTATGAGAATGCAGGTTTAGTTAGAGGACAAATTGGCTGTAAATCTTGATGATATAAAGCAAAAGCTTCCAGAAAATTTACAGAAGCATTTTAATTTAAAAACTATTGCGGGAATTCTTGTTATTTTATTTGCTCTATCTTTATTATCCCTTGTTCTACTTCAAGTTGCAAACAAAAAAGATTATGCAGTCTTATTTGCAAATCTAGATCCACATGAGGCAGGACAGGTTTTAACAGAACTGCAAAAAGAAAATATCCCATACAAAATAGAAGGAAACGGTTCAATAATACTAGTTCCGGAAGATCAGGTTTATGAAGTTAGACTAAAACTAGCTTCAAAAGGTATCCCTTCTGGGGGAGGAACAATAGGTTTTGAACTTTTTAATGAGCCAAAACTGGGTATTACCCAATTTCAAGAGAACATTAACTACATACGGGCATTAGAAGGAGAACTGGAAAGAACAATTAGACAAATAGATGCAGTTGTTGATGCAAAGGTAAACATAGCATTGCCTAAAGAAAGTATATTTATGAGAGAAGAAGACCAGCCAAAAGCATCTGTAATTGTAAAACTATATCCAGGCAAAGATTTGACAAAGGAACAAGTAAAAGCGATAGTTTTCCTAGTTTCTAGAGCAGTTCCGAAACTTAAACCAGATAATATTACAGTAGTTGATAATCAAGGAAGAGTTTTATCAGATTTACTTGATGAGGATAGTCCATCTGCAATAGCAGATAAAAATGTGGAAATAAAAAGAAAATTAGAAAGACAGATTGAAAAAAATATTCAGTCCATGCTTGCAAAAGCTTTAGGTCCTGAAAAGGTAATCGTTAGAGCTACAGTAGAAGTTGAAACAGGTAAATTAAAACAACAAGATGAGATTTATGACCCAGATAGGACTGCAGTAGTAAGTGAAAGGAGAATAAAAGAAGAAATTAAAACTAAAAAGAAAAATGAAATAGGTCCACCGGGAACTTCAACAAATGTTCCTCCAATTATGGATTTAGATCAAGATAAGTATGTAATAGAAAAGAAAAAAGACGATAGAACAAAAAACTATGATGTTTCTAAAAGTATAATCCAAAAATCTCAACCAATATTTAAAATTAAGAAGATAAGTGTTGGTGTTTTGATAGATGGAAAATATGAAAAAATAAAAGATAAAGATGGAAACGAAAAATACCAATTTAAACCAAGACCCCTTGAGGAAATAAAACAATATGAAGAACTTATAAAAAGTGCTATAGGATATGATCCAAAAAGAGGAGATAAAGTTACTGTAGTAAGCGTTCCGTTTGAAACAAAAGTTGAAAAACTTACAGAAGAATCAGAGAAAAAAGCTAAGATGGCAACTAAAAATATAATCCTTCTAGCGGCGACTATGTTAATAGGTTTGTCATTGCTTATAGTAATTATTGCTATAGTCCTAAAATCCAAAAAACAAAGGAAGTTGGAACTTCAAGAAGGATATGGTGGTTTATCTCCAGACGTTTTATCAAGTATGGCGTCAGCTAGAGAAAAAGAAGAAGCCACAGTTTCTATAGAAAAGGAACCTGCTTATATTAAAATAATGAAAATGGCAGATGAAAATCCACAAATACTTGCAATGCTTATAAGTCAATGGCTTAAAGAAGATTAGAGATGGGATTTTTAAATTTGGAAAACTTTGATGAAGATAAGCAAAACCAGCCTCAAGAGGAAGAATGCAAAGAGTATAAAGAGAAAATACAATTTTTACAAAACCAGATAAGAAGCCTAAAAAAAGAATACGAGCAAAAGCTATCTGAAGAAGTATCAAAAGCAAAAAATGAAATTTACCAAGAACTACAACAAAATTTTCAAAACCAGCTAGAAGAAAAAATAAAACAAATAGAAGAGGAGCTTTTAGAAAAGTATGAAAAAGAGTATCAAGAAAAGCTAGAAAAAGCAATAAAGCAAAAAGAATATGAAATAAAAAGTCAGTATCAAAAATTTTATGAAGAGTTAGAAAACAACCTATTTTCAAAAATCAAGGAGTATAAAATCTTCATAGAAGAAAAATTTTTAGAAAGCCTAGAAATAATTTTTGAGGTTTTAAGTTTAGACAAAAATACTTTACAGCTTGTAAAACAAGAAATACAAAAAATCCTTGAAGATTTTAGTTCATACAGACCAATAAAAATAAAGGTAAATCCAGCTTTGGCAGATATCTTAACATTTAACCATATTAAGATAGAATCTAACGAACAGCTAAATCCTTTCGACTTTGAAATAGAATTTGAAAATTTTAAAGTAGAAAAAAATTACGAAGAAATTTTACAGCAAGTGATAGATGAAATTAGAAGAGAGATTAAAACAGATTAGAAAATATAAGATAACAGGTAAAGTTGTTGGGGTTATTGGACCTTTAATTGAGGCAAATCTCCCTGAAGTTTCAATTGGTGATGCTTGTGAAATAGAAGATGTGGAAGCGGAAGTCATTGGTTTTAAAGATGGAAAAACTTTACTTATGGTTTACAGTGATACAAAAGGTATAAAAGTAGGTAGTAAGGTTATTGCAAAAAATATGTTTCCAAAAGTTCAAGTTGGAGAGTGTTTACTTGGAAAAGTAATAGATGCATTTGGAAAACCAATAGATGGTTCTTTCTTAAACTGTATAGATAAAGTAAGTATACATTTAGAGCCTATAAACCCATTAGAAAGAGAAAGAATAAATGAAATTTTTGATACAGGTATTAGAGTAATTAACAGTCTTTTAACAATAGGTAAAGGACAAAGAATTGGTATTCTTGCAGGAGCAGGTGTTGGAAAAAGTTCATTACTTGGAATGATAGCTAAGTTTTCAAATGCAGATATAAATGTAATAGCGTTAATTGGAGAAAGGGGTAGAGAAGTAAGAGAGTTTATAGAGGATAATTTAGGAGAGGAAGGATTAAAAAAATCTGTTGTTATAGTTTCAACATCAGACCAACCACCACTGGCAAAGATAAGAGCGTCTATATTAGCAAATGCTATTGCTAAATATTTTGCAGATAAAGGAAAAGATGTTTTGCTTATGTTTGATTCTTTAACCAGACTGGCAATGGCACAACGGGAAGTGGGTTTAACAGTTGGAGAACCACCAACAACTAAAGGTTATACTCCTTCTGTTTTTAGTCTACTACCTAAAATTATAGAAACATCTGGAAATTTTAAAAAAGGAAGTATAACAGGAATATATACAGTTTTAGTTGAAGGAGATGATATTTCTGTAGACCCAGTTGCAGACTCAGCCATTGGTTTTTTAGATGGTCATATTGTTTTATCAAGAGACTTTGCAAATAAAAGAATTTTCCCAGCAGTTGATATTTTAAAAAGTATAAGTAGATTAACACCTCAGCTTGTAAATGAAAGGATATTAAATATGCAAAAAGTAGTTTTAGAGCTTGAAAGTGCCTATAGAGAAGCAGAGGATATGATAAATCTAGGTATATACAAAAAAGGTTCAAATCCAAAGATTGACTTAGCTCTGGACATTCATAATGAAATCATTAATTTTATAAAACAGGGACTTAATGAAAAGGTAAATTTTGCCGAAAGTTTAAAACAGTTAGAGAGTTTATATACAAAAATCCAAAATGAGGGTTTAAGATATGGCATTAGATACGAATAACACAATAACAGGAATTGCAGGAAACGAAATAAAAGTAGTTGAAGCTGGATATGACAATTCAAAAATGGAAAATGAAGATTTCTTAAAAGTCCTTCTTGCAGACCTTCAATGGCAAGACCCTCTAGAAGCTAAAGACATATCAGAATTTATTGCAAATACAGTTAAACTTAGGGAAATGGAAGTTTTAAATGATTTCCAATCTACAGTAGAACTTCTCAAAAGTGTAAATGAAACAAATTCCCTTTTATATGCATCTAGCCTAATAGGAAAAACAATAATGTATGAAGGAAACCAAACTTATGTAAAAGATGGTCAAGGAAAAGCAATATTTTCCCTTGAAGAAAATGCAGATACTGCAACTATAACTATCATGGATGAAAATGGGAATGTTGTTGAAAGCAAAACATTTACAAACTTACAGGCAGGAAAACAATATCCCTTTGAGATAAATAATCCTAATTTACAAGATGGATATTACACTGTTTATGTAAACGCACAAAGAGGAGATATTTCAATTAAAGCTAATATTTACTCTTATGCAAATGTAAACTATGTCGAAAGAGAAGATGGTAAAGTTTTCGTTTCTTTTGGTAATACAAAAGTTGAGCTAAATAAAGTGTCTCAAATAGGAGGATAAAGCCATGATTCAATCATTTTACACAGGTAATGCAGGGCTAAATGCAAACAAAGAATGGCTTTCTGTAATATCGGATAATATAGCAAATGTTAATACTGTTGGTTATAAAGCAGAAGTGGTTAATTTTAATGACCTTATCTCTAGAAGTTTTACTGCATTTTCTAATAATGCTCCTAAAAATATAGAAATAGGTGGTGGAGCTTTTGTAGCAAGTACAGTAAAAGACTTTTCACAAGGTTCACTAATGAATACAAATTCTCCAACAGATTTAGCCTTAGATGGTGAAGGCTTTTTTATGGTTAAAGACCAGCTTGGAACAACTTACTACACTAGAGCAGGACAATTTAGAACAGATGCAGATGGAAATCTTATAAATATAAATGGTATGTATCTACTTGGCTGGATGCTTGATGAAGCAGGGAATATAGCAGGAGCAGTGGATAAGATTCAAATACCAAATGATATGACTCCAAAAGTAACGACTAATTTGGCAATAAAATCACCAACAAATTTAGATGCAGGTAGTCCATTACTTCGAAGTATATTTAATACCAATGATGCGACAACATATAGTTATGTAAATGCAGTCAGAATTTACGATAGCATCGGTGTATCCCATGAAGTTAAATATTACTTTGTTCATGAAGCACCAAATGTTTGGAAAGTTTTTGGAGTTTTAGATGATGAACCTATGGTCTTTCAAAATGCTAATGGAAACCCTTATGCGTTCTTAAGGATTGAGTTTAATGGAATTGGGCAACTTACAAAAGTATCCGTTCAGGGAGATGTTGCATCAATTACAGGAGAAACCCCTCAAGAAAGTGCTACAGATAATGGAGAATTTTACCTTGTAAATTCTGCTTCTTTACCAGGCTCAATAGTTATAAAGAGCTATAGTGATGGAACAAATACTTTTAATGTTAGATGGATAGATGATGGAAATGGAAATATTATAGATCTTGATGATAATAATAGAATAATAGGAAGAATAGATTATGACACCGGTAAGATAGTAATAGATTCGTTCGTTGGTAATGGAAATCAAGAAACCTTAACAGTTGATTATAAATATTATTCCAAAACAATAAATGATAATACTTCCGTATTAGCGAATGCTACCACACAAGATGTTATTCCAAATAGTGTTTATATAAGAAAATACAATGATGGAACAAATTGGATAGTTGTAAACTGGGCAGATGATGGAAATGGTAATATTATAGATTTAGCTACAAATGCGGTAGTAGGAACCATAGATTATGCAAATGGAACAATTGATATTACAGACCCAAATGTTCAGCAGATACAAGTTGTATATGAATATACAGATAATACAGGAAATTTAAATTTACAAACAAATCAAATAAGTATGCAAGCAATCCCTACAACTAATAATTATTCAGCTACTCTAAATACTGGAGGAAATCCAATACAATATAACCTTGACCTTAGAGAACTTAAGCAACTTGAATCAGAATTCATATTCTATGCAGAACAAGATGGTTATGGAAAAGGTGATTTACTATCGGTTTCTGTTAGTGAAGATGGTTTAGTTAGAGGAATCTATTCAAATGGTCAAGTTAGAGACTGGGCAAGAATTGCAGTAGCAACATTCAAAGACAAAGAAGTCCTCGTAAGAAAAGGGAATAATCTCTATCTACCAAATAGTCAAACTTTTACTCCAATTATCGTTCCTGGTGGTGTAATATCTAAAGTAAGAGGTGGATTTTTAGAACTTTCTAATGTTGATATATCTAGAGAGTTTATTAACCTTATAACTGCGCAAAGGGCGTATCAGGCAAATGCAAGAACAATAACAACCTCTGACCAAGTATTACAAGAAACTATGAATCTAAAGAGATAATTTATAATTTAATAAACTAGAATAAAAACTTTGAGGAAGTAAATGGCAGAGGAAAATCAAGAACAACAGGAAGAACAGGGAGGAGGAAAGAAAAAACTTTTAATAATCCTCCTTGTTATCCTTTTACTTGGTGGTGGAGGTGGATTTGCTGCCTATAAGTTTTTATTATCTGACAAAAGCAAAGAGGAAGAGAAGGATAAAGCAGAAGAAATAGTAAAAGAAACACAATCTATAGAACAAATAGGCATAATGTATGACCTTGGAAACTTTGTTGTAAATTTGGCAGATAAAGATGCAGATAGATATTTGAAGATAAATATAGTTCTTGAGATAGAAAATGAACAGGTAAAAATGGAGCTTGAAAAAAGACTTCCTCAAATAAAAGATGCAATTACAACACTACTAATAACAAAAACTTCTGAGGACTTAAAGACAGCAGAAGGAATGGAATTATTAAAAGAAGAAATTATAAAAAGGGTAAATGCAATTTTACCACTTGGTGGTGTTAAAAATGTGTACTTCACAGAATTTGTAATACAAACGGCTTAGGATAATGGAAAACCAAAGTATAAATGTTGAAACTTACCCAGAAGAAGAGAATGGAGAAAAAAGTTTAAATCAGAAAGAAGTTGAAAAAAGGTTTGAGCATTTAGATTTAGAACTTTTATCAGATGTAAATTTAAGAGTTCATGTAGAAGTAGGAAAAGTAGAAAAGTTATTTTATGATATCCTTAAATTAAAGGAGGGGGATGTTATAAAACTTGATAAAAATATAGAAGATTACATAGACATATATGTTAACGGACATCATTTTGCTATAGGTGAAATGGTTGTGGTAAATGAAAAATATGCAATTAGGGTTGTAGACCTTGTTTGAAGATTACAATTTAGTAAAGTTCGTAGTAGTTTTTACTATAATAGTAGGAAGTTTATTTGGTATTTACCTATATATAAACAAATTTGGAAGTTTCCCTGTTTCTAACTTAAAAAGTAATATAAAAATTATAGAAGTAAGACACATAGGAAAAGATAAAGGTTTTATTCTTGCTCAGGTAAAAAATAAATCTTATTTTTTCTCATTTGATAATTCTGGTATAAAATTAATAGAAAAATTTGAAAAAGATGTAGATGAAGAAAACAGAAAAAAAGATAATCACTAGTGTAATAATACTAGTTTTATCAATATCATCCATTGCACTGGCACAAAATGAAAACAATTTAATCCAAAATACACTACAGCAGTTAAATAATCTTAGTGTATCTTTAAAAATACTATTTTTAATAACTATACTTAGTCTTGCACCTTCCATACTTATAACATTTACTTCGTTTGTAAGGATTGTAATAGTTCTATCACTGCTTAGACATGCCCTTGGAATACCTCAATCTCCTCCAAATCAAGTAATTATATCTTTAGCTTTGTTTTTAACATTTTTTGTTATGAGACCTGTATTTGAAGATATAAATAAAAATGCTATACAGCCTTATATAAAGCAAGAAATAGGTGATATGCAGGCTCTTAGTGAAGCGTCAAAGCCAATAAAAGAGTTTATGCTAAAAAATACTAGAAAAGAGGATTTAAAACTATTTATTGATTTATCAGGGGAAAAACCAAAATCACCTGAAGATATAGGTATGATAACCTTAATACCAGCATTTTTAATAAGTGAAATAAAAACTGCTTTTGAAATTGTATTTTTAATATTTTTGCCATTTTTAATAATAGACCTTTTAATTGCAAGCATTCTAATGTCAATGGGTATGATGATGATACCACCTATGATGATTTCTTTGCCTTTTAAACTTATATTATTTGTGTTGGCAGATGGTTGGGAACTATTAATAAAAGGACTAATAGAGAGTTACAGATGACACTAGACCAAGCAATAGATGTTATAAATAAAACTTTTGAGATGGCACTTATAATAGGTGGTCCTGTTATTCTAATAACATTTATAGTGGGAATTGTTATAAGTATATTTCAGGCTGCAACACAAATTAACGAAATGACATTAACATTTATTCCTAAAATTGTAGCAACCCTTCTTGCGATGATTATTTTTGGTTCATGGATGTTTAGAAAAATGGTAGATTTTACGCGGGAAATATTTATTACCATGGTTAACTTAATCCAGTAAGATGACACAGTTAATAACCGTTTCAGAAGCTATAACCTTTGGACTTGTTTTGACAAGGCTTGTGGCATTTTTTTCTGCATTTCCAGTTATTAACTCTAATTTTGTTCCTTTGAATGTCAGACTCATGCTTGTTATTGCTATGTCTTTTTTCGTAATGAAGTTTGCAAATATAGAAATGATAGAAATTAAGGATTTTTCAGTTTCCTGGATGTTTTTACTTGTGATAAAAGAGTTATTAATTGGTTTTTTCTTAGGAGTTTTAACTCATATAATTGTTGGTATATTTTCTTATGCATCAGAAGTTATTAGTTATTTTATGGGACTTACACTAGCAAATCTATTTGACCCTACATTTGGGCAAATTTCTGTAATAGATAGATTTTTTATACTGCTTTTTTATCTTATGTTTTTTTTATCTGGAGTTTATATTGTCTTCTTTGCTGGCCTTGTAAAGAGTTTTGAGATAATCCCTTTATTTGAGCTTAAAATATCTAATAATGCAGTTTTATATGTTTTAGAAAAGACTTCACTTTTATTCCTTTTAGCTTTAAAAATGGCTTTTCCATTTTTGCTAGTATTACTTATGTTGAATGTGGCATTAGCACTTATTAACAGACTAATACCACAAGTGAATGTTTTTATTGTGGGACTTCCTATGCAAATCTTTATAGGACTTTTGTCCCTTGCAATAGGGGCTTCTGCATTAGTAATGTTTTCAAAAGGCATAATGAATCTTTTTGTGGAAAACTATATATCAGCAATAAAATTATTTGGTAAATAATGGCTAAAGACCCTAGCAAAACGGAAAAAGCAACTCCACGAAGAAGACAAAAAGCAAGAGAAGAAGGACAAGTTGCAAGAAGTTTGGATGTCCCTATATCTGCAACCCTTTTAATGACTTTTCTTGTTTTGATTGCCTATATACCTTTTGCTTATAAAAAGCTTGTTGAATATTTTATATATATTTTTTCAAACTTATCTAAAAATGTTCCATCTGTATCTCAATCAGAAATAGCCCTTATTACATTTAAAATTTTCTTTTTTTTAATAACCCCTGTTTTTTTAGCACTGCTTATAACAGGTGTCCTTGCAAATGTTATTCAGTTCGGATTTTTATTAACATTTAAACCTTTAATGCCAAAACTTGAAAGAATTAATCCAATTTCAGGTTTAGGAAGAATTTTTTCTAGAAAAACACTATTTGAAATTGTTAGAAATGTTTTAAAACTACTTGTAGCTAGCCTAATTGCATACTTTTTATATGTAAAAATCTTTAAAGAAAGTGCGTCTTTATTTTTCACTCCTGTGAATCAACAGGTTTATCTAATGATTGAATATATACTTATGATGATTTTATTTTTTGCGTTATTATCTATTCCCATTGCAGTAATAGACTTCTTATTTAGAAGATGGGAATATGAAGAAAATATAAAAATGTCTAAACATGAAATAAAAGAAGAACAAAAAATGTATGAAGGAAACCCACAGATAAAAGCAGCAATTAGAAGAAAGCAAAGGGAACTTGCTATGACAAGAATGATGGCAGAAGTTGAAAAAGCAGACGTGGTTATTACAAACCCTACACATTTTGCAGTTGCATTAAAATATGAAAGAGAAAAGAATGAACCTGCCCCAAAGGTTATTGCAAAAGGTAAAGATAAACTTGCAGAAAGAATAATAGAAAAGGCAAAAGAACATAATGTTTCTGTAATACAAGATCCTCCTTTAGCTAGAGCCTTGTATGAATCCTGTGAAGTTGGGGATTTTATACCAGAACAATTTTATCAAGTTGTTGCAAAAATTCTTGCAAAAGTTTATAAAGAAAAGAATATCAAATTATGATTTTAACTACTGCTAGACTATTTTAATGAAGATATAATTAAAAAAGCATATTTTTTTAGGAGTTTAGAATGGAAGCTAAATCTTGGAATCACTTTGTAGAACTAAAAGCTTTTGATAAAGATGGAAATGAAAGAGAAGTTTCTGCTTTATATATAGTGGCTGTTCCCAAGGATGATAGATTAGAAAGAGATATAGATTTTAAATGTTATAGGCCAACTTATATTCCAAAGAGTGTTGTGGAAAAGATAGGAAAAGCTTATGGAGTTGCTACAGAGTTTAATATAAAACAGCCAGAAAAATATAACATTATTGGTTATAGACCTGATTTAGATTTATACGTATTTAAAGAAAATATGACTTTTGAAGAAGGATTGAAAAAAGTTCACGAAATCTTAATAGACCACCTAAAAGAAAATGGTTTTGAACCTGTAAGAATAGAAGAAGTTCCTATTTAAGCTGTCATTTCTAGGGCTTCTTCATTTTTTTCTATATATATTTCCCCAAATTCTTCTTCTTGGTATATATTTATTTTCTTTTCATAGTTTAAAAAAAGTAGTGCTACAAAAGCTTGAGCTTTATTTGGATAATTTAAATCAGAAAGTGTTGTATATCCGTGTAAATTTTCAAATTCTTTTTCTAGAGCTTCTATAGCTTCTTCAAGGGTAGCATGGAATAGAGGAACTTCAAGTTTTTTAGGTTTCCTTGTGTATGGTTTTCTTCTTGTATATTTCCTTTTTGGTTTAAATGGAATAACTGGAGATACATATTTTTTTAAAACATGAGCAATTTCATCTATTGTATAAAATCTTTTTATTCCAAAAACTCTGTTTCTTTTTATTCCTTCTTTTTCTTCTTCGTTTTCAATGGCTAGAGCCTCTGCCTTCATTTTTAAAAGTAAAGCCGCTGCTGATAAAACCTTGGAAGCTTTTTTTAAATCTGGTATATACATACTTTTAACTTCTTGAAGATATTTATCTGCTAAATCAACAATATCTATATTCCACGGGTCTATTTCACCATTTATAACAAGTTTTAAAACAACATCAAAAGGATTTTTTTCTCTATCATCAAACATAGCTTTTAACCTTAGCTTTGGTTTACTAACTTTTCGGTTGTTTTCAGTATAAGTTTATCAAATTCTTCAGGGAGTTTAAATTGATATTTTAGGGCATATACATTTTTTAGTTTGTCTCTTACTTTAACTAGATCTTTCTCTGTTGTTAAGTAAAAGCTAACTTTTGGTAAAGTAAAATTTTCATAATCAAAATGATCTTTAAATCCTTTAAAACCTATTACTTTAAAACCTATTTGTTTAGATAAGCTTGAAACATAATCAATAAACTGCTGATTGTTAGCAAGTCCTGAAAATAGAAAAATTTCTTTATTTTTTAGAAAATCTAAAGGATATTCTTTTTCAAAATCTGTAATGTTGTTAGAGACTTCTTTTGCAAAGAAAAATGGTTTTTCAAAAGTTTTTAGCTTTTGTATTAATTTTTTTTCTTCTTTTTTTGCTTTAGTTATTACAAAAAGGTCTGTATATTTATATGTTTCTACAGGCTCTCTTAATCTTCCAAATGGTAAAGGTTTATCTTCCCAAAAAGGTTTTTTAGCATCTATTAGTAAAATATCCAAATCTCTATAAAGCTGAAAATGCTGAAATCCATCGTCTAATATGAAAATATCTACATCGAAATTTTTTAGCGCAATTAAACCTGCTTCATATCTTGATTTTGATACAACTACAGGAATTTTATTTAGGGCTATTAAATAAGGCTCGTCTCCGGAAGACTGCCAATTTACATAAATATTATTTCCATCACTTACTATTAGAGTTCCTTTAGATTTTCTTTTATATCCTCTTGATAAAACACAAACTTTATAGCCGTTTTTTTGCAACAACTTAGAAATATATATAGTAAGAGGAGTTTTACCTGTTCCTCCTACAGATAAATTACCAATAGAAATAACTGGCTTAGGTAGTTTTTTCTTTTTTATAAAGCCTTCTTCATATAGATATCTTCTAAATTTTGCAAGTAGAGAATAAATCAATTTTTAACTTTTCTAACAAATCCTTTAAGTGAGTGCTTTTTCATAAATTTATAAGCTTCTTTATATGAGTCAAACTCTCCTATTAAAACTCTATGTATTCCATTTTTTTCAACAACTTTTCCTTTTAATTTTAACGAGTTTAAATATTCTATAGCTCTTTTTTTACTTGCAAATGCTCCAACCTGAACTGTATAGTAAAACTGTTTTGTTTTCACTGGTTTTACAGGTTCTGTTTCCTGCTTTTGTTTTTTTGTTTTTTCTATAGTTTTTAGAGTATTTTGATGTTTTTCTTTTTGTTTTATTTCTTGCTCTACTATTTTATTTTGTGTTTGTTCTTTTGTATTAAGAGATTTATCAGGCTTTTCTTGCTTTTTATCTTTTTTGGTATCTTTGATTTCTTGCTGTTTTTCTTGTGGATTTTGTAAGGCAGTAGCTGTTGTTATCTGATTTTCAGGCTTATATTCCACCACATTAGTTTGAACTTCATCTTCTAAAACAACCTCAGGCTGAGAGACTGGTTCATCTCCTCCTGAGTAATATATATTTACTCCTATAACTAAGAAAATTAAAACTGCAAAAATACCTGCAACTATAATAATTATTTTCTCTATTTTTTCCTGCTTTTTCTTTATTTCTTCTATTTTCTTAATAGAATCTTTTAAATCATTCTCCATTTTACATTCTCTCCACAGGAGTTATTTCCATAATCTTGAATATAGTTCTTAAGACATTTCTAACTGCCTTCAGTAAATATAATCTTGCTTTCATTAATTTTTCGTCATCTTGCTGTAAAAATTTATAGTTGTTGTAATAATAGTGAAACTTAGACGCAAGTTCATAAGCTATTTGTGTAATTTTGTGAGGTTGTTTCTTTTCTGTGATTTCATAAATATCTTCAGGGATAACTGCTATGTATTTCATCAATTCTTTTTCTGCTTTTTCTTTGAGTAAAGATGTATCAACAGTAGAAGAATCTAACTCATTTATGTTTATATTAAATTTTTCTTTTGCTTCTCTAAATACAGAGGAAATTCTGGCATGGGCATATTGAACATAATAAACTGGGTTTTCTGAAGATTTTTTTAGTGCTAAGTCTATATCAAAGTTTAAATGAGTATTACTGTCTTTTGTTAAGAAGAAATATATAACCGCATCTTTTCCTACCATATCTATTAAATCTTTTAATGTTGTAAAAGTTCCTGCCCTTTTGGACATTTTCATTTCTTGTCCATCTTTAAATAGCTTTACAAGTTGAATTAAAACAACATTGAACCAGTCTTCTTTTGCTCCAAGAGCTAGCATTGCAGATTTAAGTCTTGGAATATAACCGTGATGGTCTGCACCCCAAACATTAATAATAAAATCGTAGTTTCTTTTTAATTTATCAAAATGGTATGCAATATCCCCTGCAAAATATGTATAACTGCCATCAGATTTTTTTAAGACTCTATCCTTATCATCTCCAAATTGGGTTGTTTTCAGCCATAAAGCTCCATCTTTTTCGTAAGTTAAACCTTTTTCTTCTAAGAATTTTAAAACTTCATAAACTTTTCCTTGAGTATAAAGCTCTTTTTCACTAAACCATATATCAAACTCTACTCCTAGAAGTGCCAAATCTTGCTTAATCTTGTCTAATAGTAAATTTTTGGCAAATTCCGCCATATACTCTACAACTTCTTCTTCTGAAGACATTGATAAGATTTTTTCTCTATGAGATTCATAAAGCTGTCTGGCTATTTCTTTGATATATTCTCCTTTGTATCCTTCTTCTGGAAGAGGATAATCTGGCTCTTCTATCTGTCTAAATCTTGCATAAACAGATAAGCCAAGCATTTTTATCTGATTTCCTGCATCGTTTATGTAAAACTCTTTTTCAACGTTGTATCCAGAGTACTTATAAAGATTTGCGAGAGTATTGCCTACAACTGCTCCTCTACCATGTCCTAAATGTAAAGGTCCCGTTGGATTTGCACTTACAAACTCTATATTTATTTTTCCTTTTGTTTTGTTTTTTATCTCTCCATAGGTATCTCCTTCTAAAATCGCTTTCTCTAAAATTGGTTCAAAGTACTTTGTGGACAAAAATAGATTAACAAAGCCTGCTCCTGCAACTTCTACTTTCTCAAAAATCTCTTCACTTTCTAAAATTTGTTTTATTCTTTGGGCTATGTTTATAGGTTTGTCTTTTAAGTGTTTTGCAAGTAAAAAAGATGCATTTATAGAAAAGTCTCCAAATTTTTCTTCTTTAGGTGGCTCAAGTTTTACTTTATCTTTAACTTGCTGGATTTCTGGAATCTCTCTTTTTATAAGGTTTATAACCTGTTGTTTTAGTTTTGTTTTCATAATACTCCTTTTTGCCATATAGAAGAGCCAGATTATCCTCTTCCAGAAGAAGGATACAAAGGAGAATATATCAAAGAAA